>CAJFQT010000031.1 GCA_904419095.1 uncultured Clostridia bacterium
CGTTTCCACGTGATTTGTGCGAAGATGGGTCAGTTTCAAAACAATTCCTCCTTGTCGAGCGTGATCCAATCCAATCCTACTGTAATGGTACAGCGGGAGCTTTGGAAAAACCAGGACGTTTTTTTAAAAAAATAGGACCTGATTTATTTGGGAAAGGGAAACCCTTCCTTCTGGGGTGGAAGTGTTTTTAAGGGCGGAAAAAGAAAGTGCTGTTGTGAAGCTACATCAGGAGTGTGCCGAAAAAGTCCCGGCGGGGAAGCCGCTTGCAAATCTCCCCCCAGTTGACTATACTTTAACTAGAACACATGATGGGAGGCATTCAAGTGAACGGCTTCCAGTCCACTCAGGCCACAGCGGAGCGCTGGGGCGTGTCCGAGCGGCGGGTAATCCAATATTGCACCGAAGGGCGTGTTCCGGGAGCGGTGAAGTTCGGGAAACGCTGGGCCATCCCTATTGGGGCGGACAAGCCTGGCGACCTGCGGAAAGAACGGCCGATGCCCTGCGAGAGAAGCCTGGCTTGGGAACTGCTGGCAAACAAAAACCTCATGCCCTTGATGAACACGGCGTTTACACCGGGAAGATGCCGGGCTACGGCCGAGCGGATGACACCTGGTTCCCGGAGGGACATTGCCTTGGCGGAGTACCACTATTTCAGCGGGCAGCCGGAAGCGGCGGCCATGGAGTCGGAGCGGTACTTGAAAAGCGACGACCTGGGCGCGCGGCTGTCGGCGTGCCTGGTTTTTGCCTAAACAAAGAAAAGGAAAATTTTTCGAGAGGCGTGCAGCGTGGCTAAGCGCAAGTGGGCCGCACGTGGTGCTGACACGCAAAAAACGGAAAGATGGGGTGCGGTTTTGGTGCTGGATTTTGGAAAGTCGGTGCGAAGAAATGGCGCAGGACGGGAACATATAGGGCATAGGCAGTGAAAAACTAGACCCTGTCCAGGGCAACATAGGTACGAAAAATCCCCAGGCCATGCGGTTTTCGCAGAGCCTGGGGACAAGTGGATTGGCAGGGGCAGAAGGACTTGAACCCTCGGCACGCGGTTTTGGAGTGGATGTGGAAACACGCAAGCGAGAGGGGGGAGGGGCTGTATTGCCCGATTTCTTTTGCAAGTTAGAAAACGAGCGGTGCTAGTTTGGTGCTATCCTGGAAAATTCGGGCCAAGAGTAGCCGGGAAATCGAGAAAATCATAAAATGTAACCCCATAAATTGACAGGCTTCGACAAAGCCCGCATAATAAAATCTGCCGGAATAATCCCGGCAGGGCGTCTGTTGCAGACAGGCGGTTAGCCACTCCCTTGGGAAAGGGGGTGATGCTTATGGGAAACAACCGCGGGGCGAAAGCCCTGCAATTTGCGATGTGCTTGATTGTTGCCTTTGTGGTGGCGGTCATCTTCGCCCCAAAAGTGTGTTAGCCGCCCGGCGGCCACCGAGCGGCTAACATCAATTTGATGTTTAACCAACCGGGCTAACCGTCACAAGCTGCAACGGCGCCCTTTCTGTCTTCATTATACCCAGGAGTGTTCACCTTGTCAACGACAGCATGAGGATCTTTTCCTTTTTGCGATAGATAGATGGAAAAATGGACGGAGCTCTCGGCTGAACAACTTTGAATCCCCACTGTTCACCGAAAGTATGGAGTTCTTCCAGTCGGGGGAGTATCTAAATTACATTTCATTTAGTCGCAGTTGAGAAGTGAAAGGTTACACCTTTTTATGCAAATTATTATTAGAAATTTTCGCAAATTCCTTCTGTAAATCAATTTCCTTAAAATAATTTTTTATATCAAAATCTTAAAAGTAAATAGCAATTACAAATTTCAAATTAAAAAACTAAATTTTTAATCTATAAAATTTTCAAAATATAAAATAGAATTGAATTTAAAGCAAATATATTCTAAAAAAAAATAAACAGAAACATACTTTTTACAACCCAATTAATAAATAATTAAAATAAAATAGAAGAAAATATAATCTATTGATATTTCAAAATGAATATAGTAAAATATAGAAAGTAAAAGAAATAGGGAAGTGATGAAATGAAAAAACTACCATATGGAATAAGCAATTATGAGGAATTGATAGAAGATAATTATTACTATGTGGATAAAACAAAATATATAGAGAAATTAGAAAATTTGTCTGAGAAAAGAATAATGTTTTTACGTCCAAGAAAATTTGGAAAAACATTATTTACTAGTACATTAGAAAACTATTATGATATAAAAAAAGTCGATAAATTTGAAAAATTATATAAAGATACATACATAGGAAAAAATCCAACAAGATTAAAAAATAGTTACCATATTTTAAAGTTCAATTTTTCAGGAATAGATACAACCAATGAAGAAACAACCATAAAAGGATTTAGGAATAAAGTACAATCATCAATTAGACTATTTGTTGAAAGATATGGATTAGATTTTTTTGTAAATATTGAAGATGAAGCAGAAAGTATATTAGATAATTTAATAAAAGCATTTAACATACAAAGAGAAGAAGAAAAAATATATGTTATCATAGACGAATATGATCATTTTGCAAACGAATTATTAGGATTTAACACAAATCAATTCAAAAGCCTAGTATCAAAGAATGGAAAAGTAAGAAAATGGTATGAAATATTAAAAGAAGGAACAGAAAGTGTAATAGACAGAATATTTATAACAGGAGTAGCTCCAATAACATTAGATAGCCTAACATCAGGATTTAATATAGGATTAGATATAACGCAAGATAGAGAATTTAATGAAATGATGGGATTTTCAGAAGAAGAACTAAGAAAAATAATGATAGAACAAAAAATAGAAGATAAAAAACAAGAAGAGATAATACCAATAATGAGAGAAAATTATGATGGATATAAATTTTCAATATATGGAAAAGAAAAAATGTATAATTCAAATATGTGTTTATATTTTTTAAATAGTTATGTAAGATTTAAAGAAATCCCAAGACAATTGATAGATATGAATATAGCAAGTGACTACAGTAAGCTAGGAAAGATGCTAGACTTATGCAAAGGAGAAGAAAGAGAAAAAGTAATAGAAAAAACAATAGCAGGGGAGGGAATAGTAAGTGATATAACTCAGAAATTCAATCCAGCTATAGAATTTACTGAAAAGGATTTAATATCAATGCTATATTATTTAGGATATTTAACAATAGCAAGAGAAGAGGTTGGATATCCAGTTTTAGAAGTGCCAAACTTAGTAATGAAAGAAATATATGCAGATTATTTTTTACAGATATTAAAAAGAAATATAGCTATAGATATAAATGAAAACTATACTGAAATAGCAAGAGAAATAGCATTAGAAGGAAAGATAGATAAAGCAATTGAAATGTTACAAAAATATCTAAAAAATTTATCAAATAGAGACTATATAAAATTTGATGAAAAATATGTAAAACTAATATTTTTCTGTATAGCAATGAACTTAAAAATATTCAGATTAAAATCAGAAATGGAAGTAGAAAGAAAATATCCAGATATATTATTAATACCAAAAGATCAAAACAAAGGATATAAAGGAGTAATGATAGAATTTAAATATCTAAAAAAGGGAGAAGAGGTAAAATTAAAAGAAAAACAAGAAGAAGCAAAAAGACAAATAGAAGAATATGGAGAATTTGAAGAAATAAAAGATTTAGAAAATATAATAAAATATACAGTAGTAGCAGTAAATGATGAAATATATGTTGAAAAAGTAGATTAATTGTTAGTGATGTATCTTAAATTTTTATAATTTATTAATTGTACAAAAAACTATACAAAAATTCCTAAATAAAATTGAGGAAATTGTATAGTTTTTTTGAGTATATACAATTCCTCAATTTTTTTAGAAAAGTTAAATTGTATAATTCTATATTGTTTTCGGTAAAAGTATAGATAATCTTCTAAAAGTTATAAAAAATGTAATCAAGGATTAAGATCACTTTCAAAGTGCTAAACGACAAGAGACACGCGGAACGAATTGCTGTCGCTAGTATTGCCATCAGGATAGTTGAAATAGAAAACTCCTGAGCCACTACCGCTGTAACCGCCACCACGTAAGAAGAACGGATAGCTTGTGTACGGAAAGTAAGAGTGGGCACCTAGCCAACTACCTGTTGAGCTAGAATAACTTCCCGATGTTTCATATACGGCATCACCTTTCATTAATATTGCTTTATTATTATAACTATTTGCTTGACTTGTTCCATCTGCCTCATATACAGTTTTATATTTTGTACTTATTTTTTGTTCTTCTTCATTTGCTCCATACAAATCTCCTGCATTTGTTCCTCCATTTGTCTGTAAATTACTATTATTTGCATAATTCACATAACTTGCTACTCTTTCCCATGCTCCTCCTACCATATCATATATTCCATAACAATTTCCTGTTGTACTTTGGTCTTTATTATCTCTATATATTGTTTCAATAGTAGAGCTTTCTCCTGTGATAAAACTACTACTTGTATTTCTATTTACTATTGCACCATTAACTCCATATTTGCTATGTGATAAATATGCTACTGCACCCCATTCACTATTTTTTATCATATGACTTCCAATTGATTCACTACTAGCTTCTCCAAATGTTGCACTTTTTCCTGCTAAGTACATTGCATTTGATGTTTGATTTCTAACACTTGTAACTCCTGGTTTTACACTTAAATTATTTATATCTCCAGTTGTTTCAAATTTTCCAACCCATATTCCTGATAGTTCACTATCCCATCCACCATTTTCAGGTTTATTTGTAAATGCAGGATGTACAAGCCATTTTGTTTGACCTGCTCCTTCTTCTAGCGGATTTTCCGTTATTTCTCCACTATCACTACTATTTAAAAATCTATTATTTGTATCTATAAACGCTATTTCTATTGTTCCTGCTGTATCACTATGGTATCCACTCGTTATCTTATATGCATATCTTGGTATCCACACAAACATACTTCCATCACTTGTCATTGCATTTGCCCATTTACTTCCTGTTTGTGTATCACTTTTTGGTCCAACATATTTTATTGGTTTCATTCCTCCTGTTAATTTTGGGGAATTTACTTTTACTACTGTATTTGATGTAACATCAACATAACAATACCATGCACTATCTGTTGTTCTTGTTGCTTCCCATAATTCTGGTGTTTCTTCTGGTTGTTCTACAGGACCAGTTTCAATTTCTGATATTTTTCCATTTTCATCAATTAAATATGCTCTGCCACTGTCTGTAAATGTTACTGTAAATGGTCCTGTACCATCTAAAGTATATTTCCCAGAACCAGGATTTTGGTCAAATTCTTTTACTAAATTATCATATGTTATAATATTTCCTTCATCCTCAGCTAAAGCTCCACCAACAGCTAAGCTAACAGCATCTTTCTCATTTGAAATTTCAGTTTGTTCTTTAGCTTTAGTAGCATTTGTCAAAATGCCATTATCTCCACTAAGAGCTGATATTGTTACTCCAGCTAATATTAATAGTACAATTATTGTTATAACTAAAGCAATTAATGTGATTCCTTTTGTATTTTTAAAATTTATCTTTTGATGATTCATAATGTTTGTTTCCTCCTTATATTTTAATAAATATTTAATATGATTTAGAGATATGAATTATAAATATTCTATACATTTTTTATAAATTAATTTGATTAACAAAAAATATAAATACAGCTAAAATACGCTAAAATTAAAGAAAAAGTAAAAGAAAGTATTACAAAAAAACATATATGAATTTCAATTTTTTTATATCCTCACATATTGCAATTTTTTTAATAAAATGTTATATTTATTTTGTACATATTAAATTTATAAATCAAATTAATTTATACAAAACAAAAAAGATTATTAACAATTCATCTACAAATTGTTAATAATCCTCCAATTAAATTTTTATCTAACACTATTTTTTCTTAATAATAACTTGTTGTTTCTCTTTCTTTAAATCTTCCTTATCAATAAAGCCTCTTTGATATAAGCATTTTACATACATAATTAAAGAAAAGACAGTAGCAACTAAAGCTATACAATATAAAACCATATCCAAAGAACCTAAGAAACCAGTTATATTATATTGTTTAGTAATAAGAGAAAATACTATTGCAATGTAAAATAAAACTGTAGCAAGTTTCCCATACCATTTACTATATACAACAACATCTTTTCCATAAAGGAAAGAGGCACCCATTATCATCACAAATTCTTTTAGAACTACAATTATTAAAATCCAAATTGGTATAATATCCTTAATTACCAAAGATGCCAAAACAGATATCTGAGTTAATTTATCGGCCAAAGGATCCATTAGTTTTCCAAAATTTGAAATCAAATTAAATTTTCTTGCAATGGTACCATCTAAAATATCAGTAATACCAGACAATGTAAAAAATATAAATCCAAGTAAATAGTTACCAGTAAATATATAATATAAAATTAATGGTATTAAAATAAATCTTAATACAGTTAAAGTGTTAGGTACATATTTTAACATATTTAAATTCTCCTTATAGTAGTAATATTTTTATTAATATATAGAAAAAATCAAAAATAGATATAAATTTTTTCTATATTTATACTATTTTACTTTAAAAGTCAAGTTATCATTTTTATAATCTAATGAAACAGTTTGTCCATCTTTAATTTCACCTTTTAAAATTCTTTCAGAAATTTCATCTTCTACATATCTCTGAATTGCTCTTCTTAAAGGTCTTGCTCCAAATTTAATATTTGTTCCTTTTTCAAGTATATAATTTTTAGCATTTTTAGAAACACTAAGTTTTATATCTTTTTCATTCAAAGCTTTTTGAGTATCATTAAGCATTAAATCAACAATTTGTAATAATTGCTCTTTAGTCAATGAATCAAATACAACAATCTCATCAACTCTATTTAAAAATTCAGGTCTAAACACATCTTTCAATGCATCCTCGATTTTATTTTTATCAACAGTTTGTTTACCAAAACCAATTGAATTATTATTCAAATTAGAGCCAGCATTTGAAGTCATAATTATAATAGTGTTTGAAAAATTAACTGTATTACCTTGACTATCTGTCAATTTTCCATCATCTAAAACTTGTAACAAAATATTAAATACATCTGGATGAGCTTTTTCAATTTCATCTAAAAGAATAATAGAATAAGGTTTTCTTTTTACTTTTTCAGTTAATTGACCAGCATCATCATATCCTACATATCCAGGAGGAGCTCCTATTAATTTTGAAGTTGAATGACTTTCCATATATTCAGACATATCTATTCTTATTATAGAATCTTCTGAACCAAACATCTCATAAGCTAAACTCTTAGCAAGTTCTGTTTTTCCAACTCCAGTAGGACCAACAAATATAAAAGAAGGTGGTCTTTTTGTGCTTTGTAATCCAGCACGATTTCTCCTTATTGCTCTTGAAACAGAGCTAACAGCTTCTTCTTGGCCTATAATTCTTTTGTGAAGATTTGTTTCCAAATTCAACAATTTCTGAGTTTCTGCTTCTGTTATTTTTTTAACAGGAATTTTTGTCCAACTTTCGATTACAGAAGCAATATCTTGTACAGTAAGGTTTTTTAAAACCATATTTTTATTTAATTTATCAATTTCTTCAGTTAATTGACATTCACGAGTCTTTAAATCAGCAGCTTTTTGATAATCTTCTGTAGAATCAGCTTCAATAACTTCTTCTTTTTCAGCTTGTATAGCTTGAAGCTCTCTTTTTAACATTTCTAATTTAAATAAATCTTTATTTTCAAGATTAATTCTAGAACAAGCTTCATCTAATATATCAATAGCTTTATCTGGTAAAAATCTATCATGAATATATTTTTCTGACATAATTACAGTTTGTTTAATAACATCAGAAGAAATTTTTACCTTATGATATTCCTCATAATATTTTTTAATTCCTTCCAATATTCCTATTGAATCTTCCACATTTGGTTCTTCAACTAGAACTTGTTGAAATCTTCTTTCCAAAGCAGAATCTTTTTCTATATATTTTCTATATTCTTTTAAAGTAGTTGTTCCTATTAATTGAATTTCCCCATTTGATAAAGCAGGTTTTAAGATATTTGCAGCATTCATAGAATGTTCACCATCACCTGCACCTATAATATTATGAATCTCATCAATCACAAGAATAATATTACCATATTCTTTACATTCATCAATAATACCTTTCATTCTAGCTTCAAATTGTCCTCTAAATTGAGTACCAGCAATAACAGAAGTCATATCTAATAAATAAACTTCTTTATTCAATAATTTAGCAGGAACATTGTGATTCGCAATTTTTATAGCTAAACCTTGAGCAATTGCAGTTTTACCTACACCTGGTTCACCAATTAAACAAGGATTATTTTTTGAACGTCTATTTAAAATTTGAATTATTCTTTGAATTTCTTTATCTCTTCCTATAACAATGTCTAATTCACCATTTTGAGCTTTATTTGTCAAATTAGTTCCAAAAGTATCTAAATATTTTTTCTTTTTGGCTTGTTTTGCATTCTTCTTTTTATCTACTTTGACCTTTTTTCTATCTGAACTTTCATTTTTTTCTGATGTAGAAGCATTAATATTATTTTGAATGGCAGTATTACCATTTGAACCTCCAAACATATTTGAGAAAAAAGATCCAAGAGGAATAGCTGCACCTGCAATTTTTGGCTTTTCATCATCAAAGTTATCATCATCAGGATTTTGTTCATTTATACCAAAAGTGATTGCACCATCAATATTATTTAAATCTTCTAAATTCATGTTTTCAGCTAAATCTTTAAAAATAGTTTCCAATTGTTTTGTCATATCATTTAAATTAACTTTATCTTGTGCTAAAAATTCATTTTGATTTTTAAGTGTTTGAAGTGGATCTATACCTTTTTTTCTAGCACAGTCATAACAAAGACCGCCCAATTTTTTTTCTTTATCATCTGATTTTTCAAAGAAAATAATAGCTGGATTTTTATTACATTCTGAACATAACATAATTTTTATCTTCCTCATTTCTTTCATAATTTCAATATATATATAATAACTCAAAAATGCTAAATAGTCAACTAAAAATCCTCTAAAGTTATCAATTCATAATTCAAAATGTTACAGTTCAGACCTGATTTTGTAGAGGAGTCCGAAATGTTGATATATAAATATTTTTTAGCAAAGACCAATAGGTAGACCCAAGCTATGTTTTTGATAAAAAATATTTATATATCAACATTTCGGACGGCATAATTTTATAATAGGAATAAATTGTAACTTCAAAATCCAGTTGACTATAACAAGCTAAATATGTTATAATTTTATAGATATAGAAAAGAAAGGATAAAATTATGAATGTCACATTACCAAAGAAAGAAAAAATAAGCAAAAGAAGACTTGCTATATATATAATAATAATTGCAATATGTGTTATTGCAATTATAGTAGCAGTATGCATACAAATTCTAGGAAATGACTTTACAAATAAAATATTTGGAGTAAATAAATTAAAAGCAAAAACAGAGGAAGAAGAACAACTATTAAGAAATAATTTTGACAATATATTTTCAAATGGACTACAAATTCAAGATGAACTTACAACAGATATTACAAAAATAGATAATAATTCCGATTATGTAATAACAAATTATTCAAATAATGAAAAAGTAATAGGAAGTTATGAGCTAAACGTCAATATTCCATATATTAACATAGACAATGACATTATCAAACAATATAATGAAGAAATAAAAAGTATTTTTACAGAAAAAGCACAAAGCATATTAGAAACAAAAAATCAAAATTATATATATAGTGTAGAATATCAAGCATATATAGAAAACAATATTTTATCATTAATAATAAGGTCAAACCTAAAACAAGGAGCAAATGCACAACAACTAGTAATACAAACTTATAACTTTGACTTAATAAATAAAAAAGAAATAACGCTTAATGACGAAATTGAAACTTTAGGTTTAGACAAAGAAGAAGTACAAAAACAAATTAGAAATGAAGTAAAAAAAGAACAAGAAAAAGCAGAAGATTTAAGTGAGTTAGGATATGATATATATAGAAGAGATAGTGAAAGTGATTACTACTTAATTGATAATTCAAATATATTTTTCTTGCATGAGCAAAACTTATATATAATATATCCATATGGAAATAATGCACTAACAACAGAAATGGATTTAGTTATAATTTAATAAAGAAGAAATAAAAAATTCAAAAGCTACATTAAAAGGTTTATAAGCCTTATAACGTAGCTTTTTAAATTAAATATAAATTTCGATTAAGAAAAAAGAAACAGATTAACATTCTAATTAATCTATTTCTTTTTTTGAAAATAAAAGGGGATGTTTTTTATTTTAAATCAGTTATTACTAACTGACTATGTTTGTATTATAAATAATGTTTTTGTCCATTGTGTGAATAAAAAGTGAAAAGTATAAAAATTAATTAAGGTTGTTCTCCTAAAGTAACAGTTAATTCTCTTTCTTGTCCTTCTCTATTAACTTTAATTTTCATTTCATCACCAATTTTATGAGAATTTTTTATTTTATTTAAGTCATCCATAGTACTAATTTTTGTACCATCTGCTTCAATAATAACATCACCTGGTTTTATACCAGCTTTTTCAGCACTTGAAAAATCTTCAATTGATTTTACATACACACCAGAAACTAAATTATATTTTTTAGCAGTTTCTTCATCTAAATCCATACCTGTAAGACCGATATAAGGTCTTTTAACTTTGCTATACTCAATTAATTGGCTAGTAATATCAGTTGTAGAATTAATAGGAATAGCAAATCCTAAACCTTCAATTCCTGTTCCTTCTAATTTTAATGTGTTTATACCAATAACTTTACCTTCACTATTTACTAATGCACCACCACTGTTACCAGCATTTATTGCGGCATCTGTTTGGATTAAAGTATAAGTTTTTCCATCACTATCTGTTACTTCACGATTTACAGCACTAACAATTCCACAAGTAACAGTACTATCCATACCCATAGGATTTCCAACAGCCATTGCGAATTCACCAACTTTTATAGAATCAGAATCTGCAAATTCAGCTTTAGGTAATCCAGTTTTATCGATTTTTATTACAGCTAAGTCAGTTTCTTCATCTTTACCAACTATTGTTGCAGAATATTCAGTATCATCATTAAATAAAGTTACAGTAAGTTTACTTGCTTCTGATATTTGATAATATGAATCACTATTACTTGAATCAGAAGAAATAACATGATTATTTGTTAATATATATCCATCCTCACTTATAATAATACCTGAACCAGTAGCTGTTGCAGTTGATGTACTTGGTTGACCAAACATAGAAAGCATTGCATTATTAACAGTATATTCAAGTTTAATTCCTACAATTGATGGTAAAATCTTATTTGCTGCATAAACAGCAGTATCAGAATAATTTTCAAGAGAAACTTGTGATACATATCCACTTGAAGCATTATTTGAACTATTTGAATTTATAGTAGAAGTATTATTATCTAATATTTGTGAACGAATCGAAGGTATACCAAAACAAGTTCCGACAACAACTGCACAACCTACAACTCCACTACAAAAAGGTAGAAGAACACTTTTTCCAAAACCAGATTTATTTTTTACTTTCTTTGCATTATAAGGGTTATTTGTAACAACTGTCTTGAAATTTGTTTCATTTTTTGATTTTTTTTCTTTTACTTCTTTTTCATTTTGTTTTTCTTCCATAAATAAAACCTCCTAAATTTTATTAATTATATATTAACCTAATTTACAAATAGAATACAATAGATTTGTGAAATTTTTGTGAAAAAGATGTTATAATTTAATGTAAGTCTAAACAATATCAAAAGGGTACTATGATTTGGTTATAGTCCAGACCTATTTCGGACGGATTAATTCTATAATAGAGTGAATTGTAACATAATTTGAATGAATTTTATTTATTATATTGAAAAAAATATTTCTTAAATATATAATATAAAAAATAAATAAAATAAAAAGCAAAAGAAAGGATAGATGCAAATGAATACAAAAATAAAGAAAGAAAAAAATAAAGGTATAACACTAGTGGCATTAGTTATAACAATAATAGTAATGTTAATTATAGCAACTATAACAATCAAAATAGGAAGTGACCAAATAAAAAACGCACACTTACAAAGTTATAAAACAAATATGCTTTTAATTGAAGCAAAGGCAAAAGAATATGTAGAAAATGCAAACTTTGAACTAGGAGTTGAACCAAGTGCTGCAACACAAGAAATGAAAGATAAATCACAAGCAGAATTAACAGGTGAAGGAAAAGGAACAAAAGTAAATAGTAGTGATAGCATTAGTAGCAAATTAACTAGTATAGGAATTTCAAGCTCAGATATAGATGCAGGAAATGTATATCAATTATCAACAGCAGACATAGAAAAAATAGGAATAAATGGTGAAAAATCAGATGAAGAAAATGGATATTATGTACTTTTATATAACATTCCAGAAGCAACTGTAAAAGTATATAACACAAAAGGATTTAATGCTGGAAGTGCAGGAGTAAAATATTGTTTAGATGATATTAGAGATATAGACGAGGTAGAATAAATGAAAGAAAAAGAATTTGAAAGATTACAAGAACTAAAGAAAGCAGAAAAAGATTTACATTCAAAAGGATTTAAAAATATATGTGGAATAGATGAAGCAGGAAGAGGACCTCTAGCAGGTCCTGTTGTTATTGCAGGAGTAATTATGCCAGAAGATTCAATGATAGAAGGAGTAAATGATTCAAAAAAAGTATCAGAAAAAAAGAGAGAGCTATTATATGATAAAATAATTGAAGAAGCGATTAGTTATTCAGTAGCAATAATTGGACAAGATATAATAGATGATATAAACATACTAAATGCAACAAAAACAGGAGTAACAAAAGTAGTAGAGGGATTAGATGTAAAACCAAACCTTATCATAATAGATGCATTAGAACATATAGACACAAAAGGTATACCATATGAATCCATAATAAAAGGAGATGCAAAATGTTACTCAATAGCAGCAGCATCAATTTTAGCAAAAGTCACAAGGGATAGAATAATGAGAGAATGGGATTTAGTATATCCACAATATGGATTTGCAAAGCACAAAGGATATGGAACAGCACAACATATTGCAAATATTAAAGAATATGGAATATGCCCAATACATAGAAGAAGTTTTNNNNAATTTTATATAATACATAAAATAAAAAAACATGGACATAATTGTAACAAATAAGAAAAGGAGGTAGCTAGAAAACTAGCAAAGATTATGCATATTCTAGAAATAATTGAGAAAAAAAGAGACAAGGAAAAACTATCAAAAGAAGAAATTGAATTTATAATAAGAGGATATACAAATGGAACAATACCAGATTATCAAATGTCAGCATTAATTATGGCAATATATCTAAATGGAATGGATGACGAAGAAACAACAAATATGACAATAGCAATGGCAAACTCAGGAGAAATATTAGATTTAAAAGAAATAGATAAAACAATAGTAGACAAGCATTCAACAGGTGGAGTAGGAGATAAAGTATCATTGATATTATTACCACTTGTGGCGTCACTAGGAGTGCCAGTAGCTAAAATGTCAGGAAGAGGATTAGGATTTACAGGAGGAACTGTAGATAAATTAGAATCTATACCAGGATACAATACCGAAATATCAACAGAAAAGTTTATAGATTCAGTAAAAAAAATAGGAATAAGCATGATATCTCAATCAATGGATTTAGCACCAGCAGACAAAAAAATATATGCACTAAGAGATAGTATATCTTGTGTAGAAAGCATACCACTAATAGCATCAAGTATAATGAGTAAAAAGATAGCAAGTGGTGCAGAAAAAATAGTCATAGATGTAACAGTGGGTAATGGGGCATTTATGAAAAATGTTACAGATGCAGAAAAACTTGCAAAAACCATGATAAATATAGGAAAATTAGCAAATAGAGAAACAATATGCATCCTAACAAATATGGAAGAACCATTAGGATATGCAGTAGGAAATAATTTAGAAGTAAAAGAAGCAGTAAAATTTTTAAAAGGAGAAGAAATACCTAAAGATTTGAAAGATGTAGTATTTGAACTAGGTGCATATATGATAAAATTAGCAGGATTGGGAAATGATTTAGAAAAAAATAAAGAAAAATTACAAGAAAATATTTTAAACAAAAAAGGGTACAAAAAATTACTTGAAATGGTAAAAAATCAAGAAGGAGATATAACATATTTGGAAGATTTAGAAAAAATTCCAAAAGCAAAATTTGTAGGAAAAGTTATAAGTGATAAAGAAGGATTTATAGAAAAAATACCTGCAAAAGAAGTAGGAAAAATTGCATGTTATCTTGGAGCAGGAAGAGAAAGAAAAGAAGATAAAATTGATAATTCAGTAGGAGTTGTTCTAAAAAAGAAGATTGGAAGCAAAGTAAAAAAAGACGAATGTATCGTAGAAATTTTTGCAAATGATGAAAATAAATTAAAAGAAGCGGTAGAAAAAATGAAAGAAATAATAACTGTAACAGATTTACAAAAAAGCCTAAAGAAACCAATAAAAATATCTTGAAAAAACACATATCACTATGCTATAATAATTTAGAAAGTTAAAAAAAAACAGAAATTTTAGCAAAAAAGGTTTATAGGTAGTACCAATCTAAAAACCTAAATACATAAATAAGGAAGGATAAAAATGAAGAAAGAAAAAACAAACAAAGAAGAAATAAAAAAGAGAAAAGAATTCAATAAAGGAAGAATATTTGTAAAAGTAACAGCAGGAATAATAGCATTCTTAATGGTAGCAGCAACAGCAATGACACTAATATTTGCACTAATATAAGTTGAAAAAAAAGTAGGTGAAATAATGGGGAGTAATATAGGAATAGCATGGGAAAATTTTTATAATGAAAACATACTAAATTACTTTAGAAATTTTCAAGAAAATCCACTAGCACTAGTAAGTCTAATCATAGATATAGCAGTAGTTATTTTTTTATGTTATTACTTTTTCAGAATAGTAAAAGGCTCAAGAGCATGGCAACTAATAAAAGGAATAGTATTTCTAATAATTGCAACATGGCTTAGTGGAATATTAAACTTAAGAATATTAAACACAATATTAACAGGAATAATGAACTGGGGAGTAATAGCAGTAATAGTAATATTCCAACCAGAACTAAGAAGAGCATTAGAACAATTAGGAACAAACAAATTCACAAGATTTTTTGGAATAGATAAAGATATAGCAACAAAAACAAAAGAAGACATATATAAAGTAGTTATAGCAACAGAAGAATTAGCAAAATCAAAAACAGGAGCACTAATAGTAATTGAAAGAGACATAAACATTCAAGACATTATAGCATCAGGAATACCAATGGATGCAGAAGTTTCACCTCAACTATTAGTAAATATATTTGTACCAAAAACACCATTACATGATGGAGCAGTAGTAATAAGCAATAATAAAATAGCAGCAGCAGCCTGTGTATTGCCACTAGCAAATGATGCAGATATTGCAAAAGAACTAGGAACAAGACACAGAGCAGCAATAGGAATATCAAAAGAATCAGATAGTATTGCAATAGTAGTATCAGAAGAAACTGGAAAAGTTTCAGTAGCAAAAGATGGAACACTTATTGCAGATGTAAGAGAAGATGTATTAAAGAAAATATTAATAACAAATATAGTAACTAAAAGATTTACAATAGATAAAAAAAGACCTAAAAGCAAATTCACAAAAATAAAAGAAAAAATATTAAAAAATCAAAAAGAAACTAAAAAAGAAGAAAATAATACTAAAGAAGATAATAATAGATAATAAGAAAAGTAGCTAAGCTAAATTTGGAAAGAATACACAGGTCATTTTAAAGTACACTTTTTTTATTATATACAGAAAATGTAACAGCAAAAAAGGAATAAACTTTTATGTTGTTACAATTTTTTTAAAGAAAAATAAAAAATGAGGAATTGAAATATGAGAAATATAAAATTAACAATAGAATATGATGGAAAAGAATTTAATGGATGGCAAAAACAACCAAATAAATTAAACATACAAGGAACAATAGAGCAAGCTATAAAACAAATTACAGGAGAAGAAATAGAGCTATTAGCTTCAGGAAGAACAGATGCAGGAGTACATGCAATAGGCCAAGTAGCTAATTTCAAAACAAATAGCAATATACCAATTGAAAAAATACCAATAGCCATAAATACAAATTTAAAAAAATCAATAAGAATAAAAAAAGCAGAAGAAGTAGATGAAAAATTCCATAGCAGACTATCATGTAAAAGGAAAACATACAGATATGTAATAAACAATAGTAACTGTGAATCTGCAATTTATCGAAATTTAGAAACATACATACCATTCAAATTAGACATAGAAAAAATGCAAGAAGCAGCAAAACTATTTGAAGGAGAACATGACTTTAAAGCCTTTAAAGCTAGTGGAACAAGTAGCAAAAGTAGTGTAAGAAAAATTTATAAAGCAGAAGTAACGAAACAAAACAATAATAGAATTTATATAGAATTAACAAGCAATGGATTTTTATATAATATGGTTAGGATAATTGCAGGAACACTAGTAGAAGTGGGAGAAGGAAAAATAACTCCAGAAAGCATTACAGAAATAATAGACTCTAAAAACAGAGAAAAAGCAGGTAAAACATTGCCAGCAAGAGGATTATTTTTACTAAAAGTAGAATATGACTAATTTTAGAATTAAATACTAAAAATGTTACAATTCAGCATATTATAAAATTAGGACGTCCGAAATGTTGATATATAAATATTATTTATCAAAGACTAATAGGTAGACTAAAGCTTTTGTTTTTGATAAAAAATATTTATATATCAACATTTCGAACTTCTCTACAAAATTAGGTTGGAATTGTAAATAAAAACATAAAAAATTTAAAAATGTAGATAAAATTTATCATAAATTAAACATACTCTGTCAGAAAAGTATAAAAGTTAATATAAAGATATATAAATATTTTAACAAAAAAATTGGTAATAGCATAATATACATAAAAAAGAAAAGGAGAAAACTATGAATATTTTATTACTTTTTTTTGCTATACCAATTGCCGTTATAATATTTTCAATTGCTTTACAAAAAATTTTAAAATGTCCATTTTTAGTAGCAGGAATAATATTTTCAATATTATTAATAATAACATTTACAATTGCTAATATATTTTTCTTAGTTGCGACTATAATTTATACAATATTATCTTTCATCGTAGCAGTAATAACTAAATTTTTCATGAGATGGTGTTCATGTCAAGAAAGAAGAGAATGCAATCGAGAAAATAGAAATAATACATCAGATTTATTAAGAATACAAAGTAGATGTGGAAATAATGATGGAAATTTACTTACAATTAGTAGTAACTGTGGTAATGATGATAATAATCTAGTAACTGTAAATAGTAATTGTAATACATGTAGATGCAACGATAATACTATTTGGACAGTCAATAGCAACTGCAATAATAGAAGTTCTGATAATAATCTATTAACAGTAAGTAGTAGTTGCGGAAATGGAAATAATAACGATTTACTTACTATTCAATCTAACATAAATTCACAAAACAATTCAAATAATCAATGTTCATCTTGTAATTGTGGATCGAATAATGGAAGATATTCTGTTAATGCAAGAATAACGCCAGATCAAAATAGTGATAGTGGAACTTTTTCAGGTTGTTATAGACGTAGATGCAGATAAGCAAAAATATATCCAATAGTTTAGACAAAATTCATAAAAATTTAAACTATTGGATATATTGCAAATATTATATACAAACAAGTTTTAAAGTTTAACTAGCTAAAGTGTTTCCATTTTATTTCAAATTATGAATTAAAATATAAAATTAAAAATAATTATTTTTTATTAGAATTTTTATTCAAACTATCCTTATTCTTTTCTTTAGGGACAACAATATTTTTTCTTTTTTCGTCTTTACACTTTGGCTTACCAGCAGATAAATGGTCATAAACTGGTGAAAAATCTAAATCAGAACCATCGCCAGAGACTACTTCTAACTCTTTTTTATCATTGCTCATAAAATCCCTCCATCCTATAAATTAATTTTATTTTAGCATAAGTGAAAAAATAAATCAATTTAAAAAATAAATTTATTCAATTCTTGTTATAATTCAGTGTAGCATAGAAATGCACCGTTCGAAAGGTTGACATATAAATATTTTTTTATTGACAGTCAGAAAAATCCGTGAGATAATATATATGCCAAAAAACAATGAATAGAAAGATAAAATATGATAAAAGGAAAAGTGATATAATGAACCAAGAAAAAATAAAAGGAATAATTGAAGCAATGCTATTTTCAGCAGGAAGACCAGTTAAAATAGAAGAGCTTATATTAAATTTAGAAATAAATAAAGAAGAAATAGAAAAAATAATAAAAGAAATGCAGAAAGATTATGAAAAAGAAGAAAGAGGAATAGAATTAATAAAAATAGAAAATTCATACCAATTATGCACCAAAAAGGAGTATTATGAAAATATATATCCAATAATAGACAATAGAAGCAAACCTAAGCTTTCAAATGCAGCACTAGAAACACTTTCAATAATAGCATATAACCCAAGAGTAACAAGACCAGAAATAGAAGCAATAAGAGGAGTAAGTGCAGATGCAAGTATGTATAAATTATTAGAATATAACCTAATTGAAGAAGCAGGAAAATCAGATTTACCAGGAAAACCAATGACATATAAAACAACACAAGAATTTCTAAAAATGTTTGGATATACATCATTAAAAGATTTACCAGAACTACCAAGATATAAATTAGATTCAAACAAACAAATAGTAATTGATGAATTAGTAGAAGAACAAATAGAAAAAAATATAGAGGCTCCAGAACCCGAAAGGGAGGATGTAAATAAAGAATAAAGATAAAAACAAAAAAGGTTTATAGGTAACCAATAAAAAACCTAAATTCGATATAATAAGGTGGAAAAAATATGAAATTATCACAAACAGGAATGGGAACAACAAAATTAAATAATATAGATGAAATGTATCCAGGACAAAGCATATTAATGCAAACAGGACAATTAGTACAATATGGAGCTGGATTATTTGGATATAACACAGTTCCATTATTAGTAAGAAGAAATATAGAAAAAATAATACAAGAAACATTAAATAAATATGGCTGTATAGAAGTTTTACTTCCAACTTTGCAACCAGACACAATTTGGAAAAATTCAGGAAGATATGATCAATATGTAAATGATGGAACAATGTTAATCACAGAATCTAACAAAGGAACATTTTGCTTAGCACCAACAGGTGAAGAAGCAATGTTAGAATTTGCGAGAGAAAAATTGAAATCATATAAAAACTTGCCTGTAACATTTTATCAAATAGGAGAAAAATATAGGAATGAAATCAGAACAAGAGGATATCTACTAAGAGGAAAAGCATTTCCAATGTTAGATGCATACAGTTTTGACATCAATGAAGAAATGATGGCAAAATCATATGAAAATGTTAAATCAGCATTTATTGAAATATTTGAAAAAATAGGGTTAAAAGTAATTCCAATTGTTGCAGATAATGGTGCAATGGGAGGAAAAAAATCAGAAGAATTTATGCTAATATCAAATCAAGGAGAAGATAAAATACTTTATAATGAAGAAACAGGAATAGGTTTAAATACAGAAATATTAGAAAGAGAAGACTATGAAACATATTTAAAAGAAGAATATGGAATTGAAGACATATCAAACTATAAAGAAATAAGAACAATGGAATTAGGACACATATTCCAATTAGGAACAAGATATTCAGAAATGATGAACGGAAAATACATAAATCAAGAAGGAAAAGAATCGTTATATTATATGGGATGTTATGGTATAGGAGTAAGTAGAACTCTAGCAGCACTATATGAAGAATGTCTAATAAATGATGAAAAATGGGGACCATGCGGATTTACATTACCAGAATCTGTTGCACCATTTAAAGTTCAAATAGTACCTAAAATAGAAAATGAAGAAAAAGTAAAATTAGCAAACAATCTATATGAAAAACTTCAACAAGAAAATATAGGAGCAATCCTAGACGATAGAGAAAAAATAACAATGGGAGCCAAAATAAAAGATTGCAAGATTTTAGGAACACCATATATGATAGTAATAGGTGATAAACAAGAAGGGGATATTTTAGAAATTGAAAACATAAAGACAGGAGAAAAAGAGGTGCTTTCAATAGAAAAATGTATAGAAAAATTTAAGAAAGAAGAGTGATAATATGAAGACAAAAACTTTAACAATATTATGTATTTTAATATTTACTATACAAATGATATTACCAATAACTTCAAATGCCTATCAACTAGAGCAACAAGCAAATTCTGAAACTACTATGGATGTGACACTACAAAGGGACGAAACAGATAGCAATAAAATAAATGTTATAGCAACAGACACAACATACAATATAACAGAACTTAAATATGTAAATAAATATATAGAAAAAGAAAATGTAGATTATTTCGAACAAAATAATGAGGATGTAAAAGAATTTAATATAACACCAAGTCAAAGAATTGAAACAAGTTTTGAATTAGAAGGTTATGGAAGTTACACGGTATATGCAAAAAATGAGATTGGAGCAAGATTTCTAAGTAGAATAACAATAAATGACCCAAATAATGCACCAAATATATCATTAACTAAAGATAAAGAAAATCCATTACACCTAACAATAAGAGTAACAACACCTGAACTTAATATAGTAAAACTAAAAATAGCAAAAAAAGATTCAATAAATCAAGAAATTGATTTTAGCAAAGAAGGAACAGACATTCAATTCACACAAAGCAATAATGTAACAGTAGAATACACAAACTTAACACAAGAAGGTTTATACATAGTATATGCTGAAGATGAGCAAGGAAATAAAGCAACAAGTGAAATATATTTATCAAATCAAAATACTCCAATAACAGCAAATATATCTGAAGCTGATGAATGCAGAAATGTAAAAATAGAAGTTACAGATAGTTTATGCAATATAACAAAAATAAAAGTAGCAAGAGAATCAGAAATAAAAGATTTTGATGACTTTGAAACAAAAGGAGAAGAAATTAAAATAACACCAGCACAGAATATAAGTGTTACATATCAGGCACCAGAAGATGATATATATGTATTCTACATAGAGGATGAAGCAGGCTACAAAAAAATGGTACAAAAAAGAATAACAACACAAAGTGAAACAATTCAAGTAGAAATTTCACAAGATGAAAATGACCCAAGACAGCTAACAATAAAAGCAACAGACACACTTAGCAACATTACACAATTAAAAATAGCATTAGGAGACAATAAAGACTTTAAATATTTTGAAACAGAAGGAGAAGAATTAGAAATAACACCAGGAAGAAATATTACAACAACATATACATTAAATCAAAATAGCAAAGTAAACATATTTGTACAAGATGAAAGTGGATATAAATATATATATTCTACAACAATATCAGGAATAGATATAAAACCAGTAGAACCACCAGTAATCACAATAGAACAAAATGCTCAAAATTTAAAACAAATAGATGTAACAGTTTTAGGAATAGATGATTTTATAGATGAAGTAAAATGGGCAAAAGGTTCACAAAATTCAGAATATTTTAAAGAAAATGGGACAACGATAGGAGAAGGAATAGTAGGAAAGATGGTAAGAACCAATTTTGAAATAGATGAAATTGGAACATATACTGTCTATGCAATAGACAATTCTGGAAATGAAACAGTAGAACAAATAGAAATAACTAGTATAGAAACGCCAGAAGAACCAAATCCAGATCCAGACCCAGACACACAGCCACCAGAAATTACATTTTCAAGAATAATTGATAAAGAAAACAACAAAGTAAATATAACAGCAAATATAGTAGACGATAAATCACAAATAGAAATTGCAAAAGTAGATGGAGGAATTCGTGACACTGCATATTTTGGAAATAATGGAATAGAACTAAACTTAACAAAAGGAGAAAAAACAGCAGAAGCAAAATTTTCATTAAACCAAAATGGAACATATACAATATATGTAAAAGATGAAGCCGGAAACGAAGTCGTAAAGAACTTTGAAGTAACAGAAATAGAAACTGAACCAGAACCAGAGCCAACACCAGAAGAAGACAAAACGCCACCTACAATAACAGGAGTAGAGGATGGGAAAACTTACAAACAATCTGTAACACCAAAAGCAGAAGATGAAAATCTTAAAGAAGTAATATTAATTAAAGATGGAAAAGAAGTTACAAATTATAAAAACGGAGACACAATAGAAAGCGAAGGAAAATATGAAATAACAGCAACTGACGAAGCAGGAAATAAAACAACAATAAAATTTACTATTGAAAAAGAAGATGATAGTGAAAATAACACAACAGGAGGAAATACAACTGGAAACAACACAACAGGAGGAAATACAACTGGAAATAATACGACAGGAGGAAACACAACAGGAAATAATACGACAGGAGAAAACACTACAGGAAATAACACAACAGGAGGAAACACTACAGGAAATAACACAACAGGAGGAAGCACAACAGGAAACAATACAACAGGAGGAAACACAATAGGAAACAACACAACAGGAGAAAATACAATTGGGAATAATACAATAGGAGGAAATACAACAGGAGGAAACATTACAGGAAATAACACAACAGGAGGAAGCACAACTGGTAATAATACTATAAGAGGAAATTCAATTAGAAATAATGCAACCAATAATAATGAAAATATAAGCAATAAAACAAAATTACCATATACAGGTTTAAATAACTTTCTAATTATTTCCATTATTATTCTAACAATTTGTGCAATAGTATTTTACTTTAAATATAAAAAATATAATAAAATGTAAAAACAAATAGTTACAATTCTAGTAGAGCATAGAAATAAGCCGAGAAATAGAGAACCTGTAGGTTCTCTATTTCTATATAAAATAAATTTAAAAATCACAATTTTTAGGAGTTCTAGGAAATGGAATTACATCACGAATATTCTGCATACCTGTCAAATACATTATAGCTCTTTCAAAACCTAAACCAAAACCAGAATGAACGCAACTACCATATTTTCTTAAATCTAAATACCAATCATAATTTTCTAAAGGCATATCAAGTTCCTTCATACGAGAAATCAACTTATCATAATCTTCTTCTCTTTGGCTTCCACCAATAATTTCTCCAATTCCAGGAGCCAATAAATCAGCAGCTGCAACAGTTTTACCATCTGGATTTTGCTTCATATAAAAAGCTTTAATATCCATAGGATAATCAGTAACAAAAACAGGTTTTTTAAAGACATTTTCACACAAATATCTTTCATGTTCTGTTTGCAAATCAACACCCCAAGAAACCTTAAATTCAAATTTATCATTTGCTTTCTCTAACTCTTTTATTGCATCAGTATAAGAAATTCTTGCAAAATCAGAATGAATAACATTATTTAATCTTTCTAAAAGAGTTTTATCAACAAATTGATTAAAAAATTCCATTTCTTCAGGACAATTATCTAAAACATATTGAAAAGTATATTTTATCATATCTTCAGCTAAATCCATATCATCATTTAAATCAGCAAAACAAATTTCAGGCTCTATCATCCAAAATTCAGCCGCATGTTTTACAGTATTAGAATTTTCAGCTCTAAAAGTAGGACCAAAAGTATAAATATTTCTAAAAGCCTCAGCATAAGTTTCACCATTAAGCTGACCACTAACAGTTAAATGAGCATGTTTTCCAAAAAAATCCTTAGAAAAATCAACTTGTCCATTATCAAGTTTTGGAACATTTTCTAAATCAAAAGAATTAACATTAAACATTTCTCCTGCACCTTCTGCATCACTAGCAGTCAATATAGGTGTATGAACATATACAAATCCTCTTTCTTGAAAAAACTTATGAATAGCATAAGCAAAACTACTTCTCACTCTAAATACAGCACTAAAAGTATTTGTTCTTGGGCGTAAATGAGCAATTGTCCTTAAATACTCAAAAGAATGCCTCTTTTTTTGTAAAGGATAAGAACTATCTGAATTACTTAAAATATTAACTTTTTCTGCCTGAATTTCAAAAGGTTGTTTTGCATTTTCTGTAACAACTAAAGTTCCGGTAACCTCAATAGAAGAACTAATAGTCATTTTACAAATATCTTCAAAATTATCCAACGTATCATTAAAAACAATTTGAACATTCTTAAAAAAGCTACCATCATTTAGTTCTATAAAACCAAAAGTTTTGGAATCTCTAACAGTCCTTACCCAACCTTGCAAAGTAACTTTTTTATCTGAAAAATCTTCAGTATGTCTATATAAATCTTTAACTAATACACTTTTCATTATGTAAAAACCTCCTATAAATAATATGTAAAAATTATACAGCAAATTAAAGGCTAATGTCAATGGGAACGGAGATTTTTGACAAAAACTTAATTAAATTTGCTAAAATAATAGAAATAAAATAGAAAATATAGTAAAATAGAGCAAAAGGAGGAGATAAAATGCAAAAAATAAAATACATTACATACATACCAGCAGGAAACGATACAGCCTTTGTATTAAAAAGAGGTTATACAAAAGAAGAAAAGAAAAAAATAAATGATGAAATAATGAAAAAAGAAAGCAATATAGAACAAGTAGGATTTGTAGAGTTAGGAAAAGAACCAGAATTAGAAATGGCAGGAGGAGAATTTTGCGGAAATGCAACAAGAAGTGCAGCACATTACTATTTAAAAGGAAAAGAAGGAGAACTACTACTTAAAGTAAATGGAAAGGATTATATAAAAGCAGGCATTAATGAAAAAGGGGAAGCTTATTGTGAAATACCATTATATAAAGGAAACCAAAAGATGGTAGAAGAGAAGGAAGATGGAATATATCAAGTTAGAATGCAAGGTATGGTAACAATAGTAATAGAAGAAGAAAAAGCAAAAAAATATTTAGAAAATAAGGAAAAAATAAAAGAAGAAGCAAGGAAAATAATAGAAAAATACGAGTTAACAAACGAAGAAGCAGTAGGAGTAATGTTTTTAGAAAAAGAAAAAAATATGCTAAAAATAAATCCAATAGTATGGGTAAATGCAATAGATACAATGTTTTATGAAACAGCCTGTGGATCAGGAACAACTGGTGTAGGAATTGTACAAGCATTTAAAGAAAACCAAAATCAAAAATTAAATATAATACAACCATCTGGACATATCATAAATATAACAGTAGAAAAAGACAATGAAAAAATAACTAGAGCAATTATTTCAGGAGAAATTTATACAGACGGAAAAGTTAAAGAAATAGAAATGAATTAAAAAAATAACACAAAAATCAATTGACATAATTTGAAAAACGAGATATAATATACCTATAAAAAATCTAAATGGAGGAATAATTTATGAATAGAGCATATTTCAATAGCATTGACATTGAAAAAATCTATGAAAAACTAAATTATGGCTCTCGGAAAGGAATAAGTAGTTTCATGACAAAGGCTAAAGAATTAGCCACAAGAGCTAAAACAGGGGCATATATTTATATGGATGAACAAGCTCTATTTGAGCTGTTTCAAAAAGAAATGCCCAAAGAACTCGCAAACAGAAAAATAAAAAGCTGGGGTGAACTAATGCAGTTTATCTCATAGCTACAAAAAGCAACCATAAAATTTGGTAATTTATGGTTGCTTTTTATAAATAAAAAAAGAATATTCATTATGATGTTATACGAATTTATTTGTCCGTAACAAAAATATTATAGAAAAGATATCTTTAAGTTTTTACATAGCATTGTTATTATATATAATCAATACAATAAAAAAGAAAGGAGGGTATGGTTGTTTAAGAAATTAAATATACCATACAAAAAAATGGAATTACTATTTGCAACAAAAAATCCAGCAAAGGTCAAATTATATGAAAAACAATTAAAAAAACATGGAATAACATTAAAATCAATAAAAGATTTAAACTTTGAATTAAACATAGAAGAAAGTGGAAAAAATTCAATAGAAAATGCATACATAAAAGCAAAAGCATATTATGAAGCAACTAAAATTCCAACGATGGGTATGGATGTCAGTTTAATGTTAGAGGAAATTCCAGAAGAAAAACAAATAGGAACACATATAAGAAGAATCAACGGAAAATATTTATCAGACGAAGAAGCAATAGAATATTATACAAATTTAACAAAAGAATATGGAGGAAAGTTAACCGCCAAATGGGTATATGGACTAGTTATATATAACGAAAATGGAGCTAAAAAATATACATATAGCAAAGATAATTTTTACTTCATAGAAAAAGCAAGTGAAAAAAGAAATCCAGGATATCCATTAGATTCAATAAGTATAATTCCAGAATATAACAAATATCTAGTAGAATTAACACAAGAAGAAAGAGAAAGTTTAAACAAGGATAATGAAGAAAAGGAGAAAGTAATTAATTTTATAGTAAAAAACGCTAAATAGAGAAAAATACAAATAAAAAAGGTAAAAACATTTGCATAAATTATTTATTTTATGCTAAAATAGATAAGGAGGATAAAAAATTGAACGAAGATTTATTGAATATTGAAATTATAAGAGAATATATAGCAAAAAGAAAAATAGATTGGACAAAGCATTGCTTAAACAGATTAAATCAAAGAAATATTTTAATATCTGAT
>CAJFQT010000032.1 GCA_904419095.1 uncultured Clostridia bacterium
TTATTTGAATTGCTTCTATTCTTAAATTTTTACCTGTTGTTCCTGCTTGCTCTCCATCTATATACCAACCTGTCCATCCATTGTTTTGAACATATACTCTATATTCTACTGTATATTTATCTAATCCTTCTAGTTCAATTTTTATTGCTTCTATTTTTTTATTTTGTCCTGTTGTTCCTGCTTGTTCTCCATTTGATACCCAATCTTGCCAACCTTCATTTTCTACATGTGCTTTATATTTTATACTAGCTCCTTTTGGTGCATTTCTTAAATTTATTTTTATTGCTTCAATTTTTAGTCCACTATTTGCTCTTCCTGATGTTTCTCCATCTCTTTCACGGTATTTTTCTTCCCATCCTGTATCTTGAATATGTGAATAATATTCAACTCCTAGTGTTTTTGAAGCTTCTATCTTTTCTGTTATTTTTATTTCTATTGCTTCTACTTTCTTTCCTTCAACTACTTTTCCAGCTGTTTCTCCATCTGCTACCCAGTCTAGCCAGCCATAGTCTTCTATATGTACTCTATATTGAACTGAATAATTTTCTAGCCCAATTAATTCAATTCTTATTCCATATACTTTTTTATCTTGTCCTACTGTTCCACTTAAGTTTCCGTTTTGTGCCCAATTTTGCCATCCACTATTTGCTATATATGTTCTGTATTTAATTCCTGTTCCTGCTTTATTGTTTTTTAATTCTATCTTTAATGCTTCTACTTTTCTGTTTTTACCTGTTGTTCCTGCTGTTTCTCCATCAAATTTATAGTCTTGCCAGCCTTCATCTTGGACATGTGCAACATATTCTACTCTTAAATCTTTATTTTTATTTTCATTTTTTATAATTTTTATTTCTATTGCTTCTATTTTCTTTTTTGATGATATATTTCCAGCTGTTTCTCCGTCTTGTATCCAACTTTGCCATCCTAAATCTTGAAGATGTACTCTGTATTGAACAGTATATTCTTCTGTTCCTTCTAACTCAATTTGTATTCCATATAGTTTTTTATTTTTTCCTGTTGTTCCTGTGATATTGTCATCATATACCCAGCTTTGCCATCCATCATTTTCTACATATGTTCTATATTTTATTTTCATTCCAGAAGGCGCATTATTTAATTCTATTCTCATTGCTTCTATTTTTCTATTCTTACCTGTTGTTCCTGACGTTGCTCCATCTTGCTTATAATCTTGCCATCCTTCATCTTGAACATGTGCCATATATCTTACTGTCATATTTTGATTTTGTTTTTCTACTATTTTTATTTCTATTGCTTCTATTTTTTTATTAGATGCTATATTTCCAGCTGTGGCTCCGTCATAGACCCAATTTTGCCATCCTAAATCTTGAAGATGTACTCTATATGCTACTGAATACTCATTTGTTCCTTGCAATTTAATTTGGATTCCATACATTTTTAAATCTTTTCCTGTTGTTCCTGATATTTCACCATTTTTCTTCCATGTTTGCCAACCACTGTTTTCTACATATGATTTATATTGTATGTTTATGTTGCTTGTATTGTTTATAAGTTGTATTTTCATAGCCTCTACTTTTCTGTTTTTTCCTGTTGTTCCTGCTGTTTGTGGTTGATTAATGAAGTTTTGCCATCCTTCATCTTGAACATGAGCACTATATTGTACAGCTAGTCCTGTTATTTTTTCTGTACTTTGTGTGTCTATTGAGTATGTTTGTATGTTTTCTTCTTGATTATTTTCTATTATAGTATTTTCATTGCTTTCTATTACGTTTGTATCAATATTATTTGTTGTGCTATTGTTTTCTGTTGTTTCATTTTTGTTTGATATATCGTTTCCAATAGTTGTATTTTCATTTGCTGTGTTTGTATTATTTGTGCTATTTGTATTGCTTGAATCGCTATTATTGTTATTATTTTCAGTTGTTGTATTATTGCTACTTGTAGCATTCTCTGTAGTTGTATTGTTTGAAGAGTTTGTAGCATTGCTTGTATCTGTATCATTTTCAACTGTCTCATTTGCTTTTTCATTATTCTCTTCTGTACTATTAATAGCATTTTCCGTTTCTAACTTTTTTGTAATAGTATTACTGGTTTCTTTGGCCTGTACTACTATTGGGAAAATTATATTTAGTATAAGAATTAGTATTATACTTGAACTTAAAAATATTTTTTTCATTTTAAACACCTCACTGATAATATTATATAGTTTTTGAAGATTTTTTTCAATAGTTTTTTGACATTTAGTCTGTTACAATAAATGCAGATTTGTACATCATCCCCTCTCAATACTTATCCCTGTTATCTTGCCATTCCATTACATTATTATAAATTCAACAAAAAAGTCTTAGAGTAAATTATTCTAAGGCTTTTTTACGTATATTGCCTACTCAAATGTTGGATATCCATTTTCTCCCAATTTCCAGTCTTTCCATTGAGACGTGTCTATTTTGTCTTCGTTATTTTTTATATAATTATTTAAATTCATAACTAATTTTTCTGAATGCATATAATCCTTATTTTGTTTTTCTATTCCCTGAGCTGATGCGAATTCCCCATATCCCAACAATTCACCATCTTCTTGATAATAAGTATTTTTTAACGTTGCTGTATTTGCTGGATTATGGTACCATAATCCTCCAACAATTCCCCCTCGACCACGATAGGCTTCATTAATTTTTCCTATATTATATGCATTTACTATAGTGTTTACTGTTCCATTTTGTCCTGAATTTCCTAAAATTCCTCCAGCAGAAGTATACACGCCAGTGGCATTGCTAGTTATTTCACCTGTATTGAAACAGTTGTATATTGATAAAGAAGGTGAACTTCCGACACCTACAATTCCTCCAACTGCACCATAGTTTCCACCTATTCCTCCTGTTATATCTCCTATATTATAACAATTAATTATATTTCCACTTGCATTTCCAACAATTCCTCCTGTTTGAGCATCTCCATTAATATCTTCTTCATTGCTACAGTTAATAATGTCAGTATTTTTAGCAATTCCAACAATCCCTCCTATATATGGATTATTTCCATTTATTTTTCCTTGCTCTATAATATTAGCTTTATTTTTGCAATTTATTATTTTTGTATTTTCAGCTGAACCACAAATTCCACCTACTGTGTAATTAGTAGAATTTATATTTCCTGTTAAAACAATATCCTGTATAGTTGCATTTCTTACAATAGTGAATAAACCTAATTGAGTTTTTCCATTTTGAAAAATATTTTTTATACTTTTATTATTTCCTTTAAATGTTCCTTCAAAAAATTTAGAGTATGATATACCTATTGGTTTAAATCCTGTTCCTGTTGACATTTCATTAATTAATGTATTTCCATCACTTTCATTACCATTGATATTTCCAAAATCAGTTCTTTCACTATCTGCATAGGAATATTTAGATTTAAAATTTAAATTTGTTTTTAATTCAACAGTTTTATTACTAAAATTTGTTGATTTATTAACTTCTATTGCTTTACCATTTTCTATTATTATTCCACTTCCATTTACCATATTTGAAAATGCTACCAAATCCTCTATGCACCAAATTTCATATGGTTGTCCTTCTTCTATGTCATTTCCATTCTCATCTTTAGTTATATCTCCTGGTGATTTATCTACCACTATTTTTCCTTCTTCTATAATATTTCCATCTTTATCTACAGTATAATATCTATTGCTATCCACAAAAAAACTTCAAATTCCTCTCCAATGTCTGATACTTCTGTTTTTCCTTCTCCTGTTTCTTCATTTAGTTTAGCTTTCAAGACTTCTTCTTTTATATTTCCTCTCGAATCTTGAGCCATTGCTCCGAGCTGTTGCCCTTCCTATTATTTCCTTTTCACCTTCTATTTCCGTTTCTTCTTTTGCTTTTAATGAACTACTTAAGAGTCCATTTTTTCCTGTTATTGCAGTTATTGTCATTCCTGCTAAGATTAGTAGTATTAGTATTGTTATTACTAATGCTATTAGGGTTATCCCTTCTTTTTTGATTAATTCTTTATTTTTCATTCTTTTCAACCCTTTCTTTTGTTTTTATTAAGTATTTTGATTTGTATAAAATATAAATTTTTAATTGTTTGCTAAATTTCAATAATTTTTCACAAAAAACAAATATTTTTTATCTTGATTTTTATATTGTTTCTAAAAATAAACTATTGATTTTTTTCTTACAAAATGATATATTTTAATTGATTTTTAATAATAATAAATCAAAATAATTTATATAAATTTTGCATAAAAAAATCGTTTTAGAAATATTTAATCTAAAACGATTTTCTCTATAATGACTTATTTGTATTATTTATTACTTTAATGTACATTTAAAATATTCTAAGGTCCGTCCCCAAAATCCCTTCTAGGAGGGATTTTAAGGACCGTCCCTTAATCCCTATTTTATAGCAATATGTATATTTTCGATACTTGCTCCCATTTCTCGTGAGATTATATTTTGTATTTGTGCTACCTCTTCTTGTTTTAATTCTGTTGCTCCTATAATTGCTGTTATACTATCTCCGTTTACGAAGATTACATTGTTTTGAAATCCTTTTGTTCCTATTAAATTTTCGCATATCATTATGCTGTTTTTTGTGTTATTTATTTTTGTTATTTCTTCTGTTGCTGATTGTTTTTGTGTTTCTAGTGCATTGCTACTGTTTAATATTTTTTCGTATGTTTCTAGCATTTGAGAATACATTGTGTCTCTTTCTAATTTGGATTTTGTGAAATATTCATCTGATACTTGACTTGAGGTTTCTTGTATTTGATTTTCTTGTTGAGATGCATTCTCTCCTTGATTTACTGTGTTTTGTGTGTTTGCTGTATTTTCTGTATTTACAGTATTATTAGTTGTGTTTGTATTTTCATTATTTATTGTATTAGTTTGATTGGTTGTATTGCTTGTATTAGTATTGTTTTCTTCTTCATTTACTATATCATTACTACTTACTAATTGTGCATCTCCAATGTTTTTTTCTTCTGTTTCTTTTGCGTCTGCTGTTTCAATGTTTCCTCCTACTGCAATGTTTTCACTATCTGTTGTGTAGCTTAAATATCCTGCTGTGATTAGCATTAATGCTATAACGTATAGTATTATTTGATTTTTTTTGAAAAATTTCATTTCAATCCCTCTTTCTTTTGTTTATATTTTTATTAAATTTTTATTGATATTTTTATTATTATTTTTATACTTTATGTTTTTGCCTTTTTTATATTTGTAAAGTCAAATTTCATCTTTACTTTTTGTGGATTTTCCATATATATCTTTCGCTTTTTAACTATTTAATTCAAATACTTGAATTTTATGTGTTGGCAATCCTGTAACTGCTTCTACTGCTTGTACTATGCTTGTTTTTACATTTGCATCATTTGCTCCTTTTGCTGTTACAATTGCTCCTTCTATTTTTGGGTCTACTATTTTTTGTGTCATTGGTGTTTTTTCTCCATTGTCTTCTTGATATATGATATCTTTTTGTGAGTCTGTCTCTTGTATCTTTCTTGTGCCTCCTGATGTGTCTGTTTCTTCTGTTGTACTTGTTTTTGAATTTTCATTATACATTGGTATTACTTCACTTGATTCTGAATAATTTATAAATATATGTACTTCTCCTACTCCTTGTATTGTTGATAATATTTTTTCTAATTTTTCTTCTAGTTCATTTGTTGCTTGAGATGTTTCTATTGTTTCATTATTGTTGTTTTTCTGGCTAGTTGCTAATTTTTTTGTTTCATCAGTTTGATTTTCTTTTTCTTTACTACTATCATTCCATATTAGATTTATGGCTATTATTGTTATTATTAATATGACAATAAAAAATATTAGATTTTCTATTTTCTTTTTTTGATTCTTTGGTTCTTCTGCATTTTCTTCATTGCCTATTAATTTTTTTAATTTATCTTTAAACATTTTTCATTCACCTCATATTCGTCTACTAAAAATTCTTTTATTTTCTTTATGTCTGTATTTGATATTTTTTGTTCGTCTTCTTCGTTGTTTTCTTGACTATTTTCTTCAGTTTTATTTTTGTTTTCTTCTTCTCCTATTTTTATGTCTTTAATCTTTTGTATTTCTTTTACTAATGTGTTTTCTATTGTTTCTCTACCATCTTCTGATTGAGTTGTAGTATTGCTGTTTTTATTTACTTCTTTATTACTATCTTCATTAATTGTGCTTTCTTCTTCATCATTTGTTTCATTATTTTTTTCCACTTGTAATGTTATATTTTCTATGCCTGTACTTTCTCCTTCTTTATCAATGCTTGCCACTATATTACAACTTGTTACTGTATACCCTCTGTTTGCTAATTTTTTCTTTATGTCCTTTTCTAATTCTTCTACATATATTTCATTTAGTCTTTTGTCCATAGATTCTTGATTTACATTTGTTGATACTTCTTGTGTATTATTCATATATTCTTCTAAATTGAATTCGCTTATATTTATTTTGTCTTTGTTTTGTATGAATGGCGATATAATATTGAATAATAGGTATAATCCCATTACCATTTTTACATATTTTTTTGTTTTGTTATTTGGTAATAGCATTTCTAATATCGATATAACGATAATTGCTAGAACTATATTTTTTGCCCATGAACTAATTATTTCAATCATTTGTGTCTCCTTTTGCTAATATATTTTCTTTTGTAGAATTTATTTTTATATTATTCTTATATTATTTTTTTACTTTAATGTATTTTTTATAATATATTATCTGTACATCATTCCACTATTAGAGATTTTTATAACTAGTGTTGTTCCTATAATAACCATAAATGAAATCGCTGACAGTATTGCTAATAATATTTTAAATATGTCTCCTATTTGTTCTAATAAGCTTACTATTTTTCCATCTGATATAGGTTCACATACACTTGATGCCAGTTTATAGCATATTGTTAATATTCCTAATTTTATAATTGGCATTATGCAAATTCCTATTATTACTATTACTCCTACAAAACCTACTGCATTTTTTAACACTATTCCACATCCTAATACAGTATCTACTGCATCTCCTAAAATTTTTCCTACTATTGGTACTGCACTACTTACAACCGCTTTTGCTGTTTTAGCTGTTATTCCATCTACACTACTAGATAGTGTTCCTTCTATTGATAGGACTCCTACGAAAATTGTTAGTATAATTCCTAATACCCATACCATACTTGATTTCATAAACTTGGCAAGTTTTTCTATTTGCACTTTATCTGATATTTTTGAAACTATACATATTACTGCAATAATTAGTGTTAGTGGTATAAAAATTGTTTCTATTAAATTTCCTATGAAATTTATCATGAATAAAATAATTGGTTCTAGAATACTGCTTGTTGTTATACTTCCTGTATAAATCATTAGTGATAATAATATAGGCACTAAACAATTCATAAATCCTACTAAATTGTTTGCTGTGTCTCTTACCATTTGTACTATGTCTGTAAAATTAGACATTATTATTGTTACTATTGCTATATATTGAACATAATATATGATTGTAGAAATTGTGTCATTTTCTAGGTTTTCGCTTATAGATTTTAATATGCTATGAATTATGATTATTATTAATATACTCAACAGCGTGTTTATTCCTGTTTTTAGTTCATCTCCAAATAGATTTAGAATTTTTTGATATATTGTGCTGTTGTCTACATCTCCTGAAATTGCTGAATCTAATATGCCAGAAATATCTATATCTTCAAAAAATTCTCCTGTATATTCCTTGGCATTTTCAATAAAACTATTTATTCCAAATGTTTCTTGTTGCTCTTTTATTGTTTCTTCTACATTTTCTTCATTTTGACTTGCTTTTGAATATGTATTAATTGTTAATATAATAATTAAAGTAAAAATTATAATCTTAAAAATTTTTTTAATTATCATTTTTTTATTAAGAAGAGTTTTTTATATCTTCTTTTTTACTCCTTTTTTTAATGTTCTGTATGCATTTGATGTTTTTCTGCTTTATCTTCTTTTACAGGTATAAAAATTTTTTTCTACTTTATCTTCTTTTACAGGTATAAAATTTGTTTTTTTGCTTAACTTTTTTGATTCGTTTATTTTTAATTTGGTAATAATTTTAATATTAATTCTAGCAAACTGGATAATATTGGTATTGCCATTGATATGATTATTATTTTACTTCCAATTTCTATTTTACTTGCAATTGCTGCTTCTCCTGCATCTTTACATATGCTTACTGCAAATTCTGCTAAAAATGCTATTCCTGTTATTTTTATTAATAGTGCTATAAATTCAGTATTTATGTATGATTGATTTACAATTGTTTGTATTAAATTTATTATTCCTGTCAGCTTGTCCATTATTAGGATTAATATTAATACACCTGTGAGGATGCTTATATATATTGCAAATTCTGGTTTGTATTGTTTTAACAATATGATTATTACTAATGCTATTAATCCAATTCCTACAATTTTTATAATATCCATATTGTCACTTCCTATCTATAAATGAATAGATTATCGATTGATATCTTCATTTATTTTTTTATATTAATATGTTAGTTAATTACTAGAAACTCTTTGAAGTTAATGCTTTTATCTTCTCTTTTAGATTCTTGTATTGCTATTACTAAATTATAGATTAAATAGAGTTCGTACTGTATCAAATAGTCCACTTATTTCTTTTATTACCATACTTAAAACAATAACTAGTCCAGCTAAAGTGGTCATCATAGCTTGGTCTTCTCTTCCTGCCCTTACTAAAACTTGATGTAGTACAGCTACTAATATTCCTATTGCAGCTATTTTAAATAATAAATTTATATCCATAATTTTAGTATTAAAATGACTAAATTATATTTTTCTATATTATATTTAGTCATTTCTTCCTCCTTTTTTCTTATTTGATTTGATAATTTCATATTTTATTTTTTCTATATAATTTTAAAAATTACCTATAGAATAACATAGCTGTATTTATATTATTTTTAGTTCTTTGCATAGAAGTTAGTTTATTTGCTCATTTTCTCTTCATATTAATAAGATAACAATTACTAGTCCTATTGTTGTTCCCAGTTTTTGATATAATTTCTGATTTTTTTCTTTTTCTTGTTGTGCTTGTTTTATCTGAGTATCTAAAAAATGTTCTGTTATCTCTATTTGACTAATTTGTCCATCTATATCAGTTGATCCTAATTGCTTCGATAATAGTTTTATTACTCTAATATCCTCATCATTTAAATTAGTATTTTTCTTTTCATTTTCTATTGCTTGTTCCCATGCTTCTGTTGCTGACATATTATTTAAATTTTTTACTGTTAAATTAAATATATTTGCAATATTTTTAGTTATATTTTTAGAAATTTCTTCAAAAATTTCTGGTATCGTTTCGTATGTAAATTTTATTTTTGTTTTAAATATGTTTAACCCATTTTTAATTTCTTCAAGTTCTTCTACTCGATAACAATATTTTTGCGATAGCATTTTTCCTATTTTACTGCTTGCTAGAAAAAGTGCTAATAAAAATATATATTTTATTGTTTGCATTTTTCCCCCTATTTATAAGACTTGTACTAATTTATTTTGTTCTTTTTCTAGTATATTCATGATTTATTTTTTTAGAACTAAATTGTTTAATTTTATACAAAAAAATTCGTATATTATAGTTGTCATGTAGCATTTTAATTAATATAATGGTTAATTTTCTACTAAATAAATATAATTTTTTCTAATATATTTTTTTCTAGTAATTTATTTACCTCCTTGTTGTTTTTTACATCTTCTATTGTTTTCCCATGCATAGTAAAAATTCCCTTAACTCCTGAAATTGTTAATTTTTCTATTGCTTGTACATCTTCTTTACTTCCAATTTCATCACAAGCAATAACTTCTGGTGACATTGACCTCAATAACATTAATATTCCTTTTTCTTTTGATACATTTTCTATTACGTCTGTTCTTATGCCTATGTCTTTTTGTGGTATTCCTCTATAACATGCTGCTATTTCCCCTCTTTCATCTACTACTCCACAATTTTTTCCTTTGAATGATAATTCTTCTATACCATTACTTATATTTCTTATTATATCTCTTAGCATTGTTGTCTTTCCTTTACCTGGTGGTGATACTAATACAGTATTATATATAGTATTTTCATTTCTATTTATTATCTCTTTTAACACTTTATTACTACATCCTTTTACTTCTCTTGCTACTCTAAAATTTAAACTAGATATGTATTTTAAATTAACAATTTTATCGTCTTCTACAACTCCTGTTCCTGTTATTCCTATTCTATGTCCCCCTCTTATTGTTATATAGCCTTCACTAATTTGTTTTTTATATGCATATAAAGAATTTTCACATAATTTTTCTAGTGTTTGCATTATATCTCTTTCTGAAACAGTGTAATTAATACATATATCCATATTTCGCAATTTTAATATTATTGGTCTATTTATTCTTATTCGTATTTCTTTAAGGTTGTCCTCTATTTTTACATTTTGATTTTGTTTAATTACTTCTGATATAACTTTATTTATATTTTCTGAAAAATAGATTAAGATTTCTCTCATATTATCCCTTCTTATAATTAGTTTGTAGGGTTAATTCTACAATCTATATATTTTAAGATAAAAATCCTTTTTTATACAACAAAAAGGGTAGTAAAGCCAAAATTTGCAAGGCTTAGATAGGTCTTTTATCGATAACCTTTCTTGTTATATACGTTATATACGGAAAAATTTACATGGGATTAAAATAGAAGTCGATTTTCTCATATAATAAAAAAAGAATACAATAATTTTTATTATTATATTCTTCTTATTATATTTTAGAACAATTTTGTTTAATTCTAATATTATTGTTCTGTTTGAAATTCGCCAGAAATAATTGCTTTATTAATTCTACCGTTTTCATTATATTCAAAATTCACTTCATATTGTTCATTATTCATAATATAACTTAAACCTGCATCACCATATACATATTGGTCATCTGTATTTTGCATACCTTCATATTCAATTTCTATCATCGAATCTGCACTATCTGTTTCAGAAGTAATATTTTGTTCATTGATTTGTTGTATTAATGCTCTTACCATAGTTCCCCTTTGACTACCTTCATATACCATAAAACTGTTATTAAAAGTTGTTATTTCCATTTCATCCATACTATTATTTTGTACGACATCTTGTGCTTGATTTGTTATCATTGCTCCTGTAAGCATTGGTAATGGCAACATAAATATCATTGGATTTCCATATTGAAACCCTAATTGTTCCATTTGATCTGTATTTATATCTACAATCCTTTGACCTAATGCAGTTATAAAATTTTGAAGTGGTTCTGCATCATAATCATTTAAAATAATGCTATTATCTTCTGTTAGCTCTTCTACTTCTATTGAATCTACAAAGTTTATTGTATTTCCAAAATGATAATTATATCCCATTGTTTCGTTTGTATCTGAATTTGAAAGACTTTCTATTCCGAATTCATATGTTTCATTAACATTTTGCATTGTACTTATTCCTGAAAAATTTGCAGTAAAGAATATTCTTGCTTGTTGCTCTCCGTTTTGTAATATTGATGCTTCTATGTTGTAGTCTAAACTATCTTCTGCTTCTTGTTTATTTATTGATAAATTAAGTTCATCACTTTCTACTTTTATATTTTGTAGTTTACTATTTTTTTGTATTGCACTTATTGTAAATTGACCCTCTGATGCTTCTGATTTCTCTAAGCTTGAAATTAAATTTTCAATATCATTTTTATCAATTGGGTCTGTAACTTGGATTGTTTCTCCATTTTTTGTAAAACTTTCTAATTTTCCTAATGTTATATCATCATTTTGTAGTTCTTTTAGCAATGCTACAATTAAATTTTTAAACTCTGAATATTGTAAAGTTAATGTATATTGATTCGTTCCATCTTCGTTTTTCTGGCTTTGGAATTGTTCTTCTTTTAATTCTGTATTTAGTACATTTAAATATTTTTCCTTAACTGTCTCTCTTTCTTCTGGAGTGTATTCCAATGTTTGCATTTCTTGTGAAAATTCTATTTTATCTGGAATATCTGAAGAATCCATTCCTAATTTTTCAGCTAATTCTTTTAAATTATTATTTTCAATTGTTACATATTTTTCTGAAACATCATCTGTTTGTATTCCATAAAAGTCACCTGTATGTCTGTATATCATAGGCAATGTAACATTGTCAGAATAATGTAATGTTATATTCTGTTCTGCTTTATTATTTGCCTTGTCTGTTTTTCCTGAGAAGTCTATTGAAAAGTCGTTTACTGTGTTTATAATATCTTCTGTTTCAGTTGAGTTTCCACTTATAGTTGCATAAAATGTTCCATTATTTTCATATGGTGTTTCTTCTTTTTTCTGATAATATGTTTCAATGTTTTTCTCTACAAAGCCATTTTCTTGTTCTACCATTTGTGCGGCATATTTCATAAATAATTGTTTACTGGTTTTAAATGCATCTGTTAAAAAATATAAATATGCAAATATTCCTGCTAGAATGATAATTAAAATTATTACTACAATTATAATATTTCTTACTACTTTTGTTCCTTTACTTGGAATAGAGTTTAAATCTTTTTCCTTCATATGTTTTTCCCCTTTTCTTTTTTATTATTCTTCCCAGTTATGATATACATTAGATACATCATCTAATTCGTCTAGTCTTTCTAATAGTCTTTCCATTTTTTCAATGCCTTTTTCGTCTAATTTTACTGTTGTTGTTGGAACCATTTGAACTGATGCTTCTAAAAATTCTAATCCTGATTCTTCTAGTTTTTCTCTTACTGTATCAAAGTCACTTGGGTCTGTAATAATTTCATATATTTCTTCATCTACTTTGAAATCTTCTGCTCCTGCATCTAATGCAAGCATCATTAATTCGTCTTCTTCCATACTGCATGTTTCTTTTTCGATTATTATAACTCCTTTTTTATTAAACATGTATGATACACATCCTGTAGTTCCTAAATTTCCTCCTGCTTTATCAAATACATGTCTTACATCTGCTGCTGTTCTGTTTTTATTATCTGTTGCCGCTTCTACTATGACTGCTACTCCATTTGGTCCATATCCTTCATATACTATTTCTTCGTAGTTTTCATTACTTGTTGATGCCTTTTTTATTGCATTGTTTATTGTATCATTTGGCATAT
>CAJFQT010000033.1 GCA_904419095.1 uncultured Clostridia bacterium
CACTTTTTAAAAAAACGCATATTATAATGTATAACTTTAGCGATTTAGTAGATACTAGTAAAGAAGGGAGATTGTTTGATGAAATCAATATGTATAAAAACAAATAATTCTAATTTACTAGATTATCTATATAATGAATTCAAGCTAATTGACGAAGATAATATTTGTTTTTCACTTAATGAATTTAAAAATTTTAAAAATATTATTATACATTATAATGGCGACGATTTACCTTCTTTTATAAAAAAAGTAGCTTCGATATTGTCTTATCTTGTTATTGATGAATTTGAAGAAGATTTATTAAAAAATATTATTTTTAAAAATTATTTTTATTTTGATAATAAGGAAAAAGAACAAATTTTAAATATCTGTTTTGATATTTTTTCTGATGATTTTACTAATTTATTTGATAAAAAGTTTAAACTGCTATTAACGTCTTTTTCAAAATATTTACGTAATAATAAAATTCTTTTTTTAAGTGGTTTTGTTAATTTTAGGTTATCAAATTATCATAAATTATTGGAATCTACTGTGGATGAGGCTGTTAATTCTTTTATTGTTGAAAAAGAATATTTAGAGTTTGTTTCTTTACTTAAATTATACATCTCTACACAGAGTTCTCAAATTGATACTCTTCATCTTATATATTCTGATGAAAATTCACTTTTATTAGATGATGATAAAAATATTATTCCTTTTTCAGAAGATTTGTTAAAAACTAAATATTTATCTGATATTTCTTTTTCTAAAAATGATTATATTTTGAATACTCTCCTTAATTTAATTCCTCAAAAAATATATATTCATTTAATAAATAATTATATTGATGATTTTATTAATACTATTGCAATTATTTTTGAAAATAGAGTTGAATTTTGTAATGATTGTAATATTTGTAAACTGTATAAAAATATGTCTTTAGATAAATTAGGTTTCTAAATTTTAATATAAATTAAATAAAACAATATCCCATTTTTGTATTCTAAACTTGTATTTGGGATATTGTTTTTATTATTTGTATATTTATTTTTGCGTTTAAATATTTTTTAATCATTTAAAGACATAAAACTAGATATTGAATCTATTCCATCTTCTAATCCTGGGTATAAAGCTTTTGCTAGATTTTCATCTGCATTTATCTTCCATGCCCCATCTGTTTTTGTTAAATTAATTGTTTCTGTTACAGTTTTATTTCCTAATGAATCACTTTTTAATTCATTTAATAATAGAGTAAATTGCTCTTCTTCTGTAACGTCTTCGTTATTTATAAATTTTTGGAACATTGTTTGTATATAGTTTTTGAATGCTGTTTCATAGTCTTTATTTGTTACTTCTATCTCTATTGTTGCGATATCATTTTCTTCTTTTACAGATTTTATGTTCCATTCTAATGATTCAAATAATATTGCATCATTTTCTTTACTTGATTCTTCGTTTAATCCTACTGCTTTTGATAATGATATATCATCATAAGATACATATTGGTTTACCTTGTCTATATTTCCATCTTTTAATGCTTTTAACATATTGTTAAGTGATTTTTCAGGTGTTGGAATTGCTAAATAAATTAGACCAATTATTACTAGTAATATTATTATTATTGCTAAAACTCTTGCAAATAATCCTTTTTTGCCTTCTTTTTCTGTTTTATTTTTTGCTTTTTCTTTTTTCCCTTTTTTATTTTTTTGATTGTTTTGTACTACATTTTCTTCTTTTTTTACTTTTTCAAATTTAGGTTTTTCTTCTTTATTTGTTTCTTTATTTGCTGATTCTGTTACTGTTTTTTCTTCTTTTTTTGGTTCTTTTTTTGTTTCTGCCTTTTCTACTTTTTTTACTTCCTCTTTCTCTATTTTCTTTTCTTTGTTTTCTTCTGCCATAATTACTACCTCCTTTTATTTTATGTTTTTATTATATATTAACTATTTTTTTATTTCAACATTTTTTTACTTTTTTCTTATATTTATTTTACTTTTTGGTTACTATTTAGACTAAATTTTGTAGCGTAGTCCAAAAGGTTGATATATAAATATTTTTTCTTTTTTATTAAATTCTACTTTTATCAACATTATAACACATAGTGATAAAAAACCAGAAACTTCCTACCAGTAAAAGTGCAACTATTAATATTGTAATTATAGTTCCTGCTTTTATACTTATATCTAAAAAATAGCAAATCCATTTTACAGCTTGAAAATTGATTCCAGCCAAACCACTTTTAAAACTATTGTCCTTTGCTTTTAAAAAGTCTTCGGATGGGATATTGTATATTTCTGATAGTTGATATATTATATTTAGATTTGGATATTCTAGTCCTTTCTCCCATTTTTTTACTGTTTTTTCTGTTATGCTTCTATCATTTATTTTTTCTGATAATTCTAAATATGATAGATTGTTTTTGGTTCTTAATTCATGTAATAATTCTTCTATTGTTACTTTTTCTTCTTCATCTTTTTTACTGTTTTTATGCTTCATTTTAATTTTAATCCCCTTTTTGTTTTATTATATCAATGTGTAGTTCTCTTTTCAATATTTTTTTGAATTTTTATTACATGGCAAGATTTATTCCTTGTGCAACTATATCTTTCATATTTTCTATCAATACATCTATTTCTTTTGGTGTTACTATCATATTATATTCTCCTACATTTAGAGCTTCTTTTACTTCTTCATATTTATCATTTTGTTGCAAATTGTTTAAATAATCATTTGATTCTGCTTTTTCTTGCAGGCGTTCAATAAATATGTCTATTCCTTCTGATACTAATGTTGCAAGTTCTACAACTGTTGGAATTCCAATAGCTATTACTGGTATTCCTAGAGTATTTTGGCTTATTTCTTTTCTCGTATTTCCTACTCCTGCTCCCGGTACTATTCCTGTATCTGATATTTGTATTGTACTACTTATTCTTTCTATGCTTCTTGATGCTAATGCATCTATTACTATTGCTAATTTTGGTTTTGTGTTTTCTACTACTCCTTTTAATATTTCTACTGTTTCTATTCCTGTTGTTCCAAGAACTCCAGGTGAAATTGCACTTACCATTCTAGTTCCTTCTTTTACATATTGTGGCATATAATTTATAAAATGTCTTGTTACTTCTATTTCATTTATTGTTTTTGGTCCTAAGCTATCAGGTGTTACAGTTTCATTTCCTAATCCTACTATTAATATTTCTCCTTTATTGTCTATATATGTTGCTATTATGTTTTTTAATTCTTTTGATAACGTTTCTGCTGCTCGATTTATTTCTTCTTCTTGTGCTATTTTTAGTCCTTTAATGTCTATTGTTGTATATATTCCTTTAGGTTTTCCTATTGCTTTTTCTCCTTCTTCATTTGTTATTTTTACTCTCTCTACTGATATTTTATCATTTATATCTTCTTTTTGACTTTCTATTCCATTTATTTCTCCTTCTATTCCTTCTGTTTTTTGGTATATGTCTCTTCTTTCTGATGCTAAGTCTGTTCTAAAATTTATCATAAAAAATCCACTCCTTACTTTTTTATAGTATTTGTGGATTTTTTTTATTTATTCATTTCTTATTTAATTTTGCCATTCTATTATCCTTGTTCCTCTTATTGCTCCCCATGGTGAACCTTCTATGCTATTTGCAGGTTTGTTTATTTTTATTTTTTCTAAATTAGTTGCATTTGCAAAACATAGTCCTCCTATTTTTTCTACATTTGTTGGTATATCTATTTCTATTAATCCATAGCAAAAATTAAATGAATCTCCTATTTCTTTTAATGATGTTGGTAATTGAATTGAAGTCATATTTTGTTGATTATGAAAAGCCCTATCTCCTATTTTTTGTATATTTTCTGGGACTATAAAATCCCCTTGAATTCTTTCTATTACTGTTATTAATTCTGTCTTTTCTTTATTATATAGAATGTTATTTTCGATTGTGTAATATGGATTTTCTTCATCTATTATAACTTCTCCATTACCGTTCATATATTTAAATATTGGGTCTATGTAACTTACATTTTTTCCTATTTTTAGAGTTTTTAAATTTTTATTTTCCTGAAAAGCCTGAGATTCTATACTTTTAACCGATTCTGGTAAAATAACTTCTTCAATGTTACTTGCTGATTTAAATGAAAATCCTCCTACTTTTTCTAAATTTTCAGATAATGTAACTGTTTTTTCTTTGGTAAAACATAGTAATAATTCTTTTTTGTCATATGAATATAAGCAATTATTTTCTACTGTCATGTTTGTATTATTACTGTCTACTTCTATAGAGCTAATACTTGAAGGTATTCCTTCCATATTAATATAACTTAAACTTTGTGGAATTATTAATTTTGTGATATTTTGATAATTGTTTATTGATGTGCTAAAATATTTTATTCCTGATGGGATTTCAAATGTTGAACTTTGTTTTAATACCTTATCTGAGATAAATATAATTTCTGATTTATCTTTAGGTAATAAAATTCCGCTTTCATAAACATAATATTGATTTTTGGAATCAATATTGATAGTTTCTAAATTTATGCAACCAGTAAAAACTGCATTTTTTATTGATTTTATGCTTTCTGGTATCTCTATTTGTGATAATTCTGTACATCCTTCGAATACTCTATTTTGTAATTCTTCTACACCATTTTCAAAAATAACTTTTGTTAATCCTGTGTCTCCTGAAAAACAATATGCTCCTACAGTTTTTACTCCTGATGGTACAGTTATTTGTTTCAAGTTTGGGTCGGCATAAAAGGCTTGGTCTTTTATATCTTTTAAAGATTGTGACATAGTTACATTTTTTAAATTTGCACAACCTTGAAATGCAGATACTCCTATACTTTCAACTCCATCTTCCATTATTACTGTTTCTAAGTCCTTATTGCCTCTAAAAGCATTCATCTTTATCTCTTTTACTGTTCCTGGTTGTTGACATTGGGTAAAACAGGGAGTTTTCATTATCCCAAAAAGACTTTTTAGTATAAACTAAAAAGTCTGAATACTATATAACGTAAAGAACAAAACGGAAAGACGTACTATAAAATGCACTCCCATCACCATTATTTCGAAAAGAAGCTGCATAATTATATTCATAGTTACCCCCTCTTATTACATATGGGTTACTATTATCTCGAAAACATTTTTCTGCTACATATTCAAAATAATTTCCTTCTAAATCATAAATGTTACATACTTTATCTTCCTCATTTTGTCCTGTTCTTGTTTTTGAGCCTATATGAACATTATCATCTGGTGTCAATATATCAAATTTGCTACTTCCTGTACCGTTTGTTTTTTCCATCTATAAATCCCATAATTACATCCCATTGAATTCCTGAACATAACGCACTTTTAACATAATCATTATCTATAAAAGTTTTTGCTAATGCCTTAATTTCTTCTTGCGATTTATAATTATATACTGTTACATCTTTTTTACTTATTAAATTATTTGAGCCATCATTTCCTGCTTCATATCTTGATACATAAAACCCGCCTGCACTTAACACTCTTTTTCTTTCTTCTTTTTCATTTATTTCTCCTATTTCTTGTTCATCTGTTATCTCTTCTGATATTGTAGGCTTTATTTCTTCAGGTAAATATTCTGAATCTGTATATGATGCTACTGAATTAATTTTCATTTCATAGTCCACGTTTCTATTATATTGTTCTTCACTTCTTACTGGTATCCAAACAAACTGATTTCCTTCATTATTTACATCATTTTCTTTATCTGATATTACTAAACCTTCTTCTACATTATCTAAGTCTGGGACAATTGCAAAACCTACTGGTATTATTGCTGTCCCGTTATTGGAATATTTCTTATTCTTTCCTGTCACTATCTCTCCTACAACTGCTGTATCTAATGTAGAATTATTAATTAAATCTTCATAATTAGTTAATTTATTTTTTTCATCCTTTTGTGCTTCTTCAGTTTGTTCTTTTGCATCTGCTGCTCTTTTAAGTATGCCATTATCTCCAGATAACGCCACTATCGTAACCCCTGCTAGTATTAGCAAAACAATAATTGTTATCACTAATGCTATTAATGTTATTCCTTTTTTCTCTTTTATCATCTTTCTTTTCTTTTGCATTTTTATCTCTCCTTTTCTTTTTATTAAGTATATTAATTTGTATAAAATACAAAAGTTTTGTATTACTATATAATTCAATATTTCTTATCTTATCTTTTGTTGTTATTTTATCTTTTTATTTTTTTTTTTTTATTAAACTATTGATTTTTTTCTTAGAGAATGGTATATTTTATTTAGCTTTTATTAATAATAAATTAATATAATTTATATAAAAGAAGTAGAAAATCTATATCAAAAATACTAACTTAGATTTCTTGTTTACCATATGAGGAAAAATCTATAATTGATTAAAATTAAAGCCGACTTTTCCTATACGCAAAAAAAAATAAAAAAGTTCTCAATTATTGAAGTGAACCCAAATTATTAAACTTTTTTGTCTAATAATTTGGGTTCAGTTTATTATCGTAGAACTTTTTTATTTTCTTAATTATTAATTGTTCATTTAAATATGAAATACGCCCTAAAGATTCCTAAAAACAAATATTTTGGGATACATTTTTAAATTTCTATTAAAATATTCCTATCACATTTCCCTTTTCATCTATATCTATTTCTTCTGCTGCTGGTTTTTTTGGTAGCCCTGGCATTGTCATTATTTTTCCTGCTAGTGCTACTATAAATCCAGCTCCTGTTTTTAATTCAATGTCTCGTATGTGAATTTTGTATTTACTTGTTTCGTCTAAATTTTTGGCATCGTCTGAGAATGAATATTGGGTTTTTGCTATGCATATTGGTAGTTTTTCATATCCTAATTTTTCTATTTGTTTTATTTTTTCTTCTGCTTCTTGTGAATATTCTACTCCTTCTGCATAATATATTTTTGTTGCTATTTTTTCTATTTTTTCTTTTATACTTTCTTCTAGGGAATATATAAATTTTATATTTTCTGTGCTTTTTTTGTTATTATTTTCTATTTCCATATTGTATATTGTTATATTATCTTCTTCTACATTATTAGTTTCTGTTTTTTTGTTTTCTGGCTTTTCTGTTGCTTTTACTATTTTTTTGGCTATGTCTATTGCTCCTTCTCCTCCTTTTGCCCATCCTTCTACTAGACTTAGTTGTATGTTTTTTTGCTCTAGTTTATTTTCTAGCCACTGTATTTCTTTTTCTGTATCTTGTGTGTATTTATTTAATGCTACTATTACTTCTAATCCGAATTTTTTTATATTGTTTATGTGTTTGTATAGGTTTTCTATTCCTTTTTCTAGTGCTTCAAAGTTTTCTTCTTGTATATCTTCTTTTGGTACGCCTCCATGATATTTAATTGCTTTTATTGTTGCTACAAGAATTACCACATCTGGTTTTATTCCTGCTTTTCTGCATTTTATGTCTAAGAATTTTTCTGCACCTAAGTCTGCTCCAAATCCTGCTTCTGTTATTGTGTAGTCTGCTAATTTCATAGCTATTTTTGTTGCTATTATACTGTTACATCCGTGTGCAATATTTGCAAATGGTCCTCCATGTATTATTGCTGGTGTGTGTTCTAATGTCTGTACTAAATTTGGTTTTATTGCATCTTTTAATAATACTGCCATTGCTCCTTCTGCTTTTAGGTCTTTTGCATATACTGGTTTTCCTTGTTTGTTATATCCTATTGTTATGTTCCCTAGCATTTGTTTTAATTCGTTTCTGTCTTTTGCTAAACATAGTATTGCCATTATTTCTGATGCCACTGTTATATCAAAACCATCTTCTCTTTGTCTTATATTTTTTTCTCCAGATAGTCCTGTTTCTATTTTTCTTAATTGTCTATCGTTTAAGTCAACACATCTTTTCCAGGTTACTTTTTCTATTTCTAGTTCGTTTCCAAAATATATATGATTATCTATTAAGCTGGCTAATAGGTTATTGGCTGATGTTATTGCATGAATGTCTCCTGTGAAGTGCAAGTTTATATCTTCCATTGGTGCAACTTGGACTCTTCCTCCTCCTGTTGCTCCTCCTTTTATCCCAAATACTGGTCCTAAGGATGGTTCTCTTAGTGCTAATATTGATTTTTCACCCATTTTTGATAGTCCGTCTGCTACGGCTATTGAAATGGTTGTTTTCCCTTCTCCTAATGGTGTTGGACTCATTGCTGTTACTAGTATTAATTTTCCTTCTTTTTTGTCTTTTATTTTTTCATTTATTGATTCGGAAATCTTTGCTTTGTCTTTGCCATATGTTTCTATATCTTCTTTTTCTATTCCGATTTTACTAGCTATTTCTTCAATTGGATCTAATTTTGTATTTCTTGCAATTTCTATGTCTGTCATTTTATCACCATCCTTAATTTTTATTATGTAGAATAAATATTTTATATATATTCTTTATAAATTTATGCGATTAAACCTACCACTAATCCTATTAATGCTCCTACAATCACTTGAAGTGGTGTGTGTCCTAATACTTCTACTAATTTTTCTGATACCTGAACTGTTGTTAATCCTGGTGTTTCTATCAATTTGTTTAGAAGTTTTGCTTGTTTTCCTGCAGCTCTTCTTACTCCTGCAGCATCATACATTACTACAAATGCTAATACTAGTGATACTGCAAATATTGGTGATCCTACTCCTTGATATTTTCCTATTAGTGTTGCAAGTCCAACAACTACTGCTGAGTGTGAACTTGGCATTCCTCCTGCTCCCATTATTCTTTTAAAATTAAATTTATGTGTTGTTACTAAATCATAAATTACTTTAAATGTTTGTATTCCAAACCATAATAGAAATGGTATGTATATATATTTATTTTGTATAAATGCCATTAGATTGTTTTCCATTGCTATTTCTCCCCTTTTTTATTTATGTATTTTCATCTGTGTGAAAATCTTCTTCTTTGGTCTCGCCATTTTCTTCTAGTAATATTGTAATCTTTTTTTCTGCTTCTTCTAAGATTTTATTGCATTCCTTTGAAAGTTTTATTCCTTCTTCAAATTTTTTTACTGAATCATCTAGATTTAATTCACCTTTTTCTAAGTCTGTTACTATTTTTTCAAGTTTTTCCATATTTTCTTCGAAATTGATTTTTTCCATTTAAAATTTCTCCTTCTATCTATTTTTCATTCTTAAATTTCTATATAAAATAAGTATTAGCTTCTGATGTTATTTATTTTTCTATTACTTCTCCTGTTTTTACATTTACGTCATAATATGCTATGACCATTGCATTTGATATTACTTGAACGTGATAAATGTCTCCTTCTTTACTGTCAATTGAAAATGTATAACTATCTGTACTTAATCCCCAAGCTTGTTTTGCCATTTCTATTGCTTTTTCTTCTTCATTAACTCCTTGATTTTCTATACTACTTTGTTGTTCTTCTAGTCCTTGTGGTTCATTTGTCTGTAGTTGGCTTCCATTATTATTGCTTGTTACTTCTGGTGATTGATTAGATGTGTTTGTTGTTGTTTCGTTTTCTTCTATTTGGTTACTTTCTGTTATTTCATTTTCTGTGTTATTTTCTACATTGTTTTCTGTTTCATTTGTTTCTACTTGATTGTTGTTTTGTTCTTCTTGTGCTGGCATATGGAAACATATTAAATATACTAAAACTAATAGAATTATTATTACTACAACTGTTATTATTATTGATGTGCTTTTTTTCATATTCTCACATTCCTCTCTTGTGTATTGTCTTTTCAAAATATTAATCATTTTTTATTTTATAGTGTTTTCTTTTTTTATTTTAAATGTTTTAAGCACAAATTATATAACTTGTGCTTGAGCTTTTCCATCTGTTAATCTAATTTCTATATTTTGTCCTTTTTTTAATTCTTTTACACTTTTTACTATTTTGTTTTCAGATTCTACTATTGAATATCCTCTTGATAGTGTTTTTAATGGGCTTAATGTATCTAATTTCGCTACTAATTTTATATATTTTTGTTTTTCATTCTGTTCTTTTTCTTTGATATTTTTTTCTAATTTTTTTATTTGATTATCTACTTTTAAGTAATAGTCTTCTATCATCCTTGTTGGCTCTTTGAATACTCTACTTGATATACATTTTTCATATCTTAGTTTCATTATTTCTAATTTTTTATTTAAAGATAATCTAAGCCTATTTTGGTATAAATTTATTTTTTGATTTATTTCATATATATCTGGTACTGCAAGTTCTGCTGCTGCAGATGGTGTTGGTGCTCTTAAGTCTGCTACAAAATCAGCTATTGTAAAGTCTGTTTCATGTCCTACTGCTGAAATTATTGGAATTTCTGATTCATATATTGCGTTTGCTACTATTTCCTCATTAAATGGCCATAAATCTTCTAGTGAACCTCCTCCTCTGGCTAAAATTATTACATCTGCTAATTTTTCTTTGTTCATTTTTCGTATTCCATCAACTATTTGGGGTGCTGCGTCTTCTCCTTGGACTGGTACTGGTAATAATCGTATATAAACATTTGGATTTCTTCTTGTGCTTACATTTATAATATCTCTTATTACTGAACCTGTTTGAGATGTTAATACTCCTATGACTTTTGGCATTTTTGGAATCGGCTTTTTATGACTTTGAGAAAATAGTCCTTTTTGTTCTAGTTCTTTTTTTAGTTCTTCATACTTTCTATATAAAGCGCCTATTCCATCTTCCTGCATTGCTTTTACATATATTTGATATACTCCATCTCTTTCAAATACTGAAACTCCACCTAATACAAATACTTTCATTCCATCTTTTGGCATGAAATTTAATTTTTGTGCATATGTTTTAAACATTATACATTTTATTAAAGAGTTTTCATCTTTTAAAGTGAAATACATGTGACCTGTATAATGATTTTTAAAATTTGAAATTTCTCCTTTTACTATTATATTTGCTAATGCTTCATCACTTGCAATTTTCTCTTTGATATAACGATTTAATTCAGTTACACTTACCGCCATATTTTCATAATTCATTTGCTTCATTCCTATCTATACAAAAGGTTGCATGAATGTTTTATTTTAGATTTATAATTCTTTCGTTTGTAACCTTTTAGTCTATTTTTTCTTCTTTTACTATACTTGCTAATATTCCATTTACAAAGTTTTTAGATGTGTCTTCTCCATATTTTTTTGCTAGTTCAACAGCTTCATTAATAGCTACTTTATATGGGATTTCTTTGTATTCTATTTCATAGATTGCAAGCCTTAATATGCTTAAATCTATTTTTGAGATTCTTTCTATTCTCCAATTTTCTTTTAGATTTTGCTTTATTTGATTATCTATGTTTTCTTGATGTTTTTCTATTCCAAAAGCTACATCTTTTATATATTCTTGAGCTTCTTTATTATTTATATTATTACTTTCAATATATAATTCAATTTGCTCTTCTTTATTTTCTACTTTTTGTATTTGCATACTGTATATCATTTTAAATGCTTCTTCTCTCATTGCACTTCTATTCATTTTTTATTCCTTCCCCTATTTTCTACATTTTATCTATCCAATTTTTTAATTTTGTCTTTACATCATCTTTGTTTTGCTGCACATAATTTCCTATAAATGCTCCTGCAAGGATAACTAAGATTCCTATTATTAAATCATATAATCTTGTTGCTAAAATAACTATTGCTACAATTATTCCTATAATTGCTCCACAATATTTACCTAGTATCTTTTTTAAATCTTCCATATTTGATCCTTCCTTTCTTGCAACTATAACCTTAAATAAAGTTTTTATTTAGGTTTATTTTTATGCTTGTTCTGTGTTTTGAACTGGTGATACTTTTTTTACTGAGATATTTACTTCTTTTACTTCTAAATCTGTTGCTTTTTTTACTTTTTCTTTTATTCTGTCTTGTAAGTTTGCTGATAAGTCTTTTATTACTGCATTTGAGTTTATTGTTAAATTAACAAATATTTTTACATTGTTTTCTTTGTCTAATTCTACTTTTGTAGAAATTTCTTCTGCATTTTCAAATCCTTTTGCTACTGAGTCTACTAAATTTTCTATTGTCTCTTTTGATATCATTAATTTTCCATTTTCATTTTCTAATAAAACTCCTTGCTTTTCTTTTAATTCTTCTCTTGATGTTGGGTCAAAGAATATACATCTTATTGATAATAATATAAATACTACACTAACACCTAATGATATTTTTGATGCTGGATCTGTTGTTAAACAATTTTTTATTACATCTCCTACTATGTCTATATCTACCCATCCAAATATTAATAGACAAGCTATAATTGCTAATATTAGCATGATATTTGAATATAAAACTAATGTTATTTTTTCTATTACTTTCATTTTATTACTTCCTTTCTATTTTTGTTTCTTATTCTTCATTTTTTTCATTATTTTCTTCGTTTTGATTTTCTTCTTGTTCTTGATTTACTATTGCATCTGTGTTTACTCCTTGAACATGGACATTTACTTCTTCTACTTTTAATCCAGTCATACTTTCAACTGATTTTTTTACTCTGTTTTGTATTTCAAATGCTACATCTGGTATTCTTGATCCATACTCAACAATTATATTAACATCGATTTTTACTTTTTCTTCATCTTTGTCTACTTTTATTCCTTTTGCTAGGTTTTTCTTTCCACTAAGTACTTCTGAAATTCCTCCTGCAAAACTTCCTGCCATTCCTGATACACCTTGTACCTCTGAAACTGCAACTCCTGCGATTACTGCAATTACGTCTCCTGATATTTCTATTCCATCATCTTCTATAACTTCCCCTATATTTTCTACATTCTCTTGTTCTAATTCTTTGTTTTCTTCTTCCATATTTAACCTCCTCTTTGTATATCTATTTATTTTTTCCCATTCAAAAAATTGATATACTTAAATTCTGTATAAGTATATCAATTTTTTGGTAATTTTACAACTGGTTTAATTAAATTTTAATTTTTTATGTTCAAAAAACGTTATAGTTTCTAATTTAAAATACTATTT
>CAJFQT010000034.1 GCA_904419095.1 uncultured Clostridia bacterium
AAATCTTCTATTATATCTGATATTCTCATAAACTCCCCCCTCTAATTGTCTATACTTTATCTTTTTGACTTTGACTTTCTTTGACCTATAACTCTATTATAATACATTTCCCTATTTTTTCAAAGTTGATATTCGACTATTTTCGAAGAATATTACTCAAATACTTTTAAAAATTTATAATTAGATATATTATTCTCTATTTTTATCTTTTTTTCTTCATTTTTCATAAAAATCCAACCTATTACAATATTTTTATGATCCCAACTTCACAATACAGCAAAAACCGACTTAAGAAAACAAAACATCTTATTCCTTACTTTTTTTAGTCATTTTATCCAACTCCTCTGCTCTTTCCTTTTGTTTTGGTAAAGGAATCCAAGCAAAATATGAAGAAACAAATTCACCATATTGTGTTGCATCCTCTCCAACCTCATTATTAGATATCTCATTTTCAAAATGTTCAAACTCTCTAGAATCTTTCTTCTTATCTTCCGAATCAAATTGTCTCCTCTCTTTCATTCTATCATCTTCTAAATTAATAGACTTTTCTTTTCTAATATTATCTTTCTTTCCCATTAAAACTCTCTCCTATTCTTAACACATAAATGGATAAATTTAATATTATTATGTATAAGTTTTATATTTTTTATACTTATATTTTCTTACACTCTTATTTTTTTACTTTGATTTTTTTACTTTCATTTTTTACTTTCATTTTTTACTTTCATTTTTTACTTTCATTTTTTACTTTCATTTTTTGCTTTCATTTTTTGCTTTCATTTTTTTGCTTCTATCTTTTTTACTTCTATTTTAAGATTACACATTCATATCCTTTTTTATATTCTTTTTCTATTTTATATCTTTCCTTTATATACTTTTTTAACATTTCAACGCATATACATTACTAGGTGATAATATGTTTTCAAAATGCCATTTTTTTGTATTAAAAATTAAAAGAAACCTTTTTGCTATCATTTTTCTAATATTTGCTATATGTCTCCTACTATTTTCAAAAAATAATCTTCCCGCAATAAAAACCGGACTAACATTATGGGCAACCTCTGTAGTACCATCCCTATTTCCATTTTTTGTTGCCACAGAACTATTACTACACACTTCAATAATATCATTTCTAGGAAGACTACTAAATAAAATTATGAAACCCTTATTCAATATATCAGGAAGTGGAGCCTTTTGTTTTATAATGGGATTAATAAGTGGATATCCAGTAGGAGCTAAAATAGCCACTGAATTTAGAAATAAAAATATTTGTTCCAAACCAGAATGTGAAAGACTATTAAGTTTCACAAACAATTCCGGTCCTCTATTTATAATAGGAACTGTTGGAATTAGTATGTTTGGAAATACACAAATAGGAATTTTACTTTTAATCACACACATATTAGGATGTATTAGTGTAGGAATACTATTTCGTTTTTGGGGTAATAAAAATAACTCCAACACTAACACCAAAAAACATACAAACACAACAAACGCAATTACAAATAACAAAAACAAAAATTTCGATAAAACAAGCCAAGAATCAAAAAATTATATAAAAACTCCTAGTATATCCAACACAGAAAGCATCACAATATCAAATTTAGGAAAAATTCTATCTGAAAGCATCACAAGTAGCACAAACACAATTCTAATGATAGGCGGATTTATCATCATCTTTTCAAGCATTATATCTATACTAAACACAAGTGGAATCTTCAAAACATTAACACTAATAAGTTCACCCATATTTAAACTACTAAACCTAGACACAAATTTTTGTACCCCCATCCTTACTGGAATACTAGAAATCACTAATGGAATCAAACAAATCTCTATGATACCAATAAAAACAATCAGCATAAATATAATCCTCTCTGCATTTCTACTAGGTTTTGGAGGAATCTCTGTCTTCTTACAAGTATACAGTATCACATCCAAAAGTGACCTATCCATAAAACCATACATATATGGAAAACTATTACACGGTTTACTATCAGCCCTATTCACATACATTGCAATACAAATATTCCCATTCTTCAATTTAGACTTATAACTCATAAACCATAACGCATAGCTAACCAACATAACACATACCTAACAAGCCTTACCCCAAATTTGCAATTTGAAATTAGAAGGCAGAAAAAATCAGGTCAGCGTTAAGAGGTATCTGTATAAAATATTTATGGAGAGACGAGTGTGCCGTGGAATTGCCGTACGCCTTCTTAATCCAGAATAAATGAGGAAGCGTGAAGAATGTAACGAGAGGCTCGTTTATTTTGGATTTAGAAGGCGTAGGCAATGTAACAAGCCGAGGAACGGAATAAATATTTTATACAGATTCCTCTGGGAGCGGGCAACACACCCAAACAAGCCTTCTAATTTCAAATTGCAAATTTACTCACACCACACACAAAAAAAGCCCCAAAATTATCATAAACACAAAAAAACACACATAAACATATAATAAGAAAACCAAATAACAATTCACAAATAAAAAGCAAATCAAATCCCCCAAATCAAATTCCATAAAATAAAAATCAAAGAAAAAGAAGAAGAAAAAAGAAAAAAACACAAACAAGGAGGAAATTAAAATGGATAACTTCACTCAAAACTTCATGGACTACAACTCACCCCCACAAGGAAACGAATTCAATGACATCTACAAAGACCCAATGTTCAATCCCATAATGCAATACGAACAAGCATACTACTACTATCGTTACCTAACAATGCAAATGGAATACAAAATAAAAAGCAAAGAGTACGAAATACTATGTCTAAAAAATAGTACAAATCGCACTCCTACACCAAACAATCAACCATCAAACGAAAGAACCAGACGAATCGAATAATTATAAATCATGCTCAATATTCAATAATCTATTATACTTACAAACCCTATCAGTCCTACAAGGAGCACCAGTCTTTATCTGACCACTATTGACAGCAACAGCAATATCTGCAATAGTGGTATCCTCTGTCTCCCCAGAACGATGCGAAATTATAGTACCATAGCCATTCTCTTTAGCTAAACTTATTGTATCCAAAGTTTCGGTTAAAGTTCCAATTTGATTAGGTTTAATCAAAATACTATTAGCCACTTCTTTTTCAATTCCTTTTTCTAACCTCTTATAATTTGTAACAAACAAATCATCACCAACCAACTGTATTTTATCCCCCAATCTATCTGTTAGTTTTTTCCAACCATTCCAATCCTCTTCTGCTAAACCATCCTCAATAGAATATATTGGATATTTATTACACAATTCCTCAAGATAATCTATCATTTCATCTGTTGTTTTAAAAATATTAGTTTTCCAAAAATAATATCCATCCTTATTAATCTTTTTTGCCTCATCATACATTTCAGTACTAGCAATATCTAATGCAATAACAACATCCTTTCCAGGTTCATAACCAGCTTTAGTAATTGCCTCTAATATAACTTCTATTGCTTCTTCTTCACTACTCAAATTAGGAGCAAAACCACCCTCATCCCCTACTGCAACAGAATATCCCTTACTTTTTAAAACTGATTTTAATGTATGATATATTTCAGCACCTCTCTTCAATCTCTCTGAAAAAGTTATACTACCAATAGGCATTATCATAAATTCTTGTATTGTAATATTATTATCAGAATGTTTTCCACCATTTAAAATATTCATCATAGGAATAGGCAATTCAGTACCATATATTCCTCCGATATATCTATATAATTCCATTCCCAAAGAATTAGCCGCTGCCTTTGCAACTGCCAGAGAAACTCCAAGAGTTGCATTTGCACCTAAATTAGATTTATTTAAAGTATCATCCAATAAAATTAACTCTTCGTCTATTTTACGTTGCTCATATACATTCATATCAATCAATTTTTTAGATATTTTCTTATTAACATTTTCTACTGCCTTTAAAACACCTTTTCCTAAAAACCTTGTTTTGTCATTATCTCGTAATTCAACAGCTTCAAAACTTCCCGTAGATGCACCTGAAGGTACCATCGCAACACCAGAAAATCCTCCTTCTGTAACAACTTCTACTTGAACAGTTGGATTTCCTCGTGAATCCAGAATTTCAATTGCCTCTACTGCTTTTATTCCTAAATAATCTTTCATAAATATCTCCTTTCTAAACAATACATTGCTTATATAGATATTTTTTCCAATTATTTATTTTTTATTCAAAGTTTAAGAAGCCTTTCTTTGTCTTAACTCTGTTGCATATTTTATAGTTACATCATTAATTTCACCTGAAGAAATTCTAGCTATTTCTTTTATTGTTTCTTCCTCATTCAATTTCTTTATATTTGTATTAGTTCTATTTTCATTAACATTCTTGCTTATAAAATAATTTGAATCTGCTATTGCTGCAATATTTGGTAAATGTGAAATACATAAAACTTGATGATTTTTAGCAATTGCTGATAATTTATTTGCAACACGATTAGCTGCCTTTCCACTAATACCTGTATCAATTTCATCAAATATTAAAACTGATACTTTATCAGAATCTGCCAAAACTTTTTTTATAGCTAACATTGTTCTAGACATTTCTCCACCAGAAGCTATTTTTATCAATTCTTTTTCATCTTCCCCTATATTAGTTTTTATATAAAAATTCACTTCATCTTTTCCTGTTTTAAAAAATTCATCATCCTTAAATTCAATCTTTATACTAATTCTAGCATTTTTCATTTCCAAATCTTCTAATTCTGTATTAATTTTATTAGATAAAATCTTTGCCTTATCTTTACGTATTTTACTTATTTCTTTTGCAATTAAAGTCATCTCTTTCTCAACAATTTCCAACTTTTTATTTAGCTTATTAGTATATTCCTCTAAATTTTCTATATGTTTTACTTCTTTTATTATAGAATTTAAATATTCCAAAATTTCACTAATTGTATTTCCATATTTTCTTTTTAAAGAATGAATCAAATCTAATCTTTCTTCAAGATAATTTCTTTCCTCTTCATCAAAATATATTTCATCTTTTTTATATGTCAAATCTCTTGATATTTCTTGTATTTCATAATAGGCACTTTTTAAACTATTTGATATTCTCTCATAATCACAATCAATATTTTCTATTTTTTCCATAGCCCTTATTGCATCACTTAAATAATCAATACAATTTTCTTCTATACAATTACTCGCTTGCTTCACATTTTCTATAATCTTTTCAGAATTCATCATCACTTTTCTTCTTTGCTCTAATTCTTCATCTTCCGCTTCTTTCAAATCTGCTTGCTCTATTTCATTAATTTGATATTTCAATAAATCTAATTTTCTTTCTCTTTCCTTCTCATCTCCATAATTCTCCTTAAGTTCTTGTTTTAATTGTAAATATTCATCATATTTTTTTCTGTACTCTACTAATAATTTTTGTATTTCAAGACCAATAAAACCATCTAAATATTTCAAATGATTCTTTGGATTTAAAATATTCTGATTATCATTTTGCCCATGGATTTCCATAATATTACTCATAAAATCCTTCAATTCATTCACAGTAACCATTCTTCCATTTATTTTACACATATTCCTACCATTTAAATTAGCTTCTCTTGAAACAATAATATTACCATCAACTGACATTTCATTATCTGGATCATAAAAACAAGCTTCCACATATGAATTAGTTTCTCCTTTTCTAATCATCTCCTTAGAAAAACGTCCCCCTGATAAAATCATTAATGAATCAATTATAAGTGTTTTACCAGCCCCCGTCTCACCTGTTAAAACATTCAACCCTTTCCTAAAATCAATTGACAAATCCTCTATAATACCAATATTTTTTATATGTAATGTAGTAATCATTCCTTACCTCCACAATTTGCAAATTTTTGTTTGTATGTATTATATCATCTAAATTTATTTTGTCAATAGTTTTATCGAACATTTTTTTGTTAAATGCTACTAAAATTTGGATTACATATATATTACAGTGATTTATATATTATCTTACTGAACTGTAACACTAAAATATTACAATTCAGTCTAGTATAGAAATAAGCCATCCAAAATTTAGTCTAAACAGAAACATCAAAATCATCCAAACTTAATTATGTAGAGTAGTCTGAAAATGGAGTTATGATATATTTTAAATATTTTCCGTTCGACATCGGAATGAGGAATAGAAGTTGTTGGGCTATCGAATGAGGAATGTTCACGGTACCCGGAAGAATGGAGGGGGTCTGAGTGAAAGAGGCTCATGAGAGAGCCCTACAACTTCTTTCTGAATGCAGTGAGTAGGAAAATATTTAAAATATATCATAACTCCATTTTCAGACGGCCCACTTTTAAGCAAGCAAAATCAAAAAATCTTTTCTACTCAAAAATATCTATAAAAAACAAAAAAAACTAAAAATCCCCAACAAATTAAAGAATTTTTAGCTTTCATATTTCAAAACAAAATTATAAAAAACACTATACGGTAATTGACAAAATCTTATACTTCATAACACCTGCAGGAGCAGTCACCTCAACAACCTGATTTTTCTTTGCTCCTAACAAAGCCATACCCAAAGGTGATTCATTTGAAATTTTATTTTCTGCCAAATTTACTTCAGTAGAACCTACTATTGTATACTCTATTTCTTCCTTAAACTCCTCATCAAACAATTTAACCTTATTTCCAACTTGTACTGTTTTTGTATCAATATCTTTTTCATCGATTATTTTTGCATGTCTTATTTTATTTTCAAGTTCTACTATTTTACCCTCATTTTCTGCTTGAGCTGTTTTTGCTTCATCATATTCTGAATTTTCTGACAAATCACCAAATCCTAATGCTACTTTAATTCTATCTGCAATCTCTGCCCTCTTTTCTGTTTTTAAATAATTTAATTCACTTTCTAATTTATCAAATCCTTCTTTAGTAAGGATTACTTCTTTTTCTTCCATTGTTTATTTCTCCTTCCTATGGCTGTGGCCGGTAAAAAAATTTCTCTACTATATTACGGCACAATTTTCATTTTGTCAAGTATTATTTTAAAAGTTTTTTACTTCCCTTTAAATAGTCATATCCTGAAAAAATTGTTGCAACTGTTTGAATTAGCATAAATATAGTTACTATCAAATTTAATATAAAATCTCCTCCACTTAATGTTCCTCTAAAACATTCCCAAAATGGATTCATATCAACAAACGCCAAAACTATTGCAATCATTTGTGTTACAGTTTTTAATTTTCCCCATTTTGATGCAGCTATTACTACACCACCTTTTTCTACTGCAACCAATCTATATCCTGACACAATAAATTCTCTTGCTAATACTATTATTGGAATCCAAGCTGGTAATCTTCCATCTTCAACTAATAATATCATCGCCGCCAAAACTAATATTTTATCGGCCAATGGATCCAAAAATTTTCCAAATGTTGTTACTTGATCCCTACTTCTCGCTATATATCCATCTAACTTATCTGTAATTGATGCTATAATAAAAATAATATCAACCAAAATCCATGTAATTGGTATTCCAAACCATTCTTGCTTTAATCCTAATAACGGTATTATTATTAGTATTGGAACTAATATTATTCTAAAAATTGTTAATTTATTTGCTAGATTCATTTTTTCTCCCTTCCACTTCCATTTTTTGTATTACTTCTTTCTAAGTATCAATCAAAACGAATGTATTTCATTTTTTATATTTTTTAATATTATTCTATTATTAGATATTTTAAATACTGTAGATTTAATAATCCATAATAATTTTATTTTAATAATTCGATAGCTTTTTGTAATTGAGTGTCTTGATTTTCAGGTACATTTAATATATTTGTTACAGTTTCAGGAAGTTCTACCATTTCATCTGGTTCTATTCCTACTTTATTTATCTTATTATGATTAGGTGTTTGATATTCTTCTGTTGTTATTTTTATTCCACTTCCATCTTTTAATGTCAATATTTCTTGTATCACACCTTTTCCATATGTTTTTGTTCCAACTATTTTAGCCTTTCCCAAATCTTTTAAAGCTCCTGCTAATATTTCAGATGCACTTGCTGTATTTTCATTTGTTAATATTATTGTTGGCATTGTTATAGTAACATCTTTTTCTGCTTTTGTTACTTCTTCATTTCCATCTTTATCTACTTCATATAATAAAGGCGTATCTTTTTCTACAAATAAATCCGCTATATCTATTGCTTGATCAACTAATCCTCCTCCATTATTTCTTAAATCAATTATTAATGATGTTATACCTTGTTTTTGAAGTTCCTCATATTTTGCATTGAAATCTTCAGCAGTTGTTTCATCAAATGATGAAAATTGTATATATCCTATATTATTTTCTAAAACTTTTCCTTCAACGGGATTAACTTTGATATTTTCTCTTTTTACTTCAAATTCTAAACTTTCTTCTCCTCTTTTTATACCAATCTTAACTGTTGTTCCTTCTTTTCCCTTAATTTTATTTGATACTTCTGACATTTCTTCTTTTGTATAAGTTTCACCATCTACTGTTTCAATTATATCTCCTGGTTGAATTCCAGCTTGTTCAGCTGGTGACCCTTTCATTGGAGATAATACTTTTATTTTTCCTTCCTCTTCATCTAATACCATATATATTCCGATACCAACATAATTTCCTAATGTATCTTGCATGTATTCTTCCATTTCTTCTTTTGAAATATATTCTGTATATGGATCTCCTAATCCTTCAACAAATCCCTTTATAGCCCCTTCTTTTAAATCATCATCATTTACTTCACCTAAATAATATTGATTTATAATACTCCTATACTTTTCTAATTGTGTAGCCAAATCTTGTTCTGAAGATGTTTCTCTTATTAATAAATCCGCACCTTCTCCTTTTGTAACATAGTTATATCCTACCAATGTTGTTATCATAAAAGTAATAAAAGCTGTTAGTACTACTATCATAATTGTTCTGTATATACTATATTTCTTTTTTTCTTCCATTTGCTATCATCCTTTCTTCTATATGTATATCCTGTAATAGCAAAAAATTAAATTTCAATTAATTTATATATTTTAAATTATTTAATTCTTTGCTATTATAGGATATTTTTTCTTAATAATTTATATGTTGTTTTCTTTTGTTAATATAACACAAAGTAGACGGATTTTTTCCGTCTCTTTTTATTTTCATTTTTAATATCAAACATAATTTAACTCTTTTTTGAAAAAGTTAAATTCTATATAAGAAAATTTTTAACTAATATCATCAAAATATTATTTCTTATTATTCATCCATTATATAATTATTACAAAAGAAAAGTAATATATTTTAATATATACTTTTCTTTTGTATTTTATACCTCTATGGTAAATATGGTCTTGGGTCTACTCTATCACTATAAAGTCCATTTCCTGTTCTTACCTCAAAATGTAAGTGTGGTCCTGAAGAATTTCCTGTACTCCCTACTCTCATAATTTGTTGTCCTTGTTTTACATATTGACCTTGTGATACTGCAATTGAACCAGCTTGCCCATGTGCATATAATGTATATAAACCATCTCTATGCATTATTATTATATAATTTCCATAACTTGTATTAAGTGCTTTTGCTGTTATTACAACACCATCCGCAACAGCATATACTGGTTGTCCAGAAATTCCACCCATTCCAAAATCTACTGCTCCATGATAACTACCATTAGAATAATATAATTGTGTTGTAATCTTTGCATATCCACTTGGTACTGGATATATAAATCCAGCTGAACTAGCACTACTTGTTCCTCCCCCTGATGATGAACTTCCACTATTTCCACTATTGCTACTATTATTTTGATTTTGTTTTTTCTGTTCTTCCTCTAATTTTTTCCTAGCTGCTTCTCTTGCTGCTGCAATATCTTTATCGATTTGCACATTTGCTTGTTGTAATTCAGCAATTTGAGCTTCGATATCTTGTTCTTCTTGTGATAATTGTGCTACATATGTATTTTTTTCATCTTTCTTAGCTTGTAATTCTTGTGATACTCTTTCTTTATCTGCCTTTGCCGTTGCTAACTGTTGTTTTGTACCTTCTATTTCTTTCTTAGTATTTTCTATTTCAATCTTTTGATTATTTATTTGGTCTAATAATTCTAAATCACATTCTGCTATTTCTGACACCAAATAATAGTTAGATATAAAGTCTGTTACACTATCTGAAGAAAGTAATACATCTAAATAAGATGTCTCTCCTGCCTCATATAATGCAACAATTCTTGTATTTAATGTATCTTGTTGTTGATTATATTGTTCTTCCGCTTCTTGCAATTTTTGTGTCTGTTCTTCTATTTTCTTATTTGTCTCATCAATTTGTGCATCTAAGCTATTTATCTGTGACTGATAATCTGTAATTTGATCAGATATTTTATTTACTTCATCAATTGTTTGATTTTTTTCTGCTGTTACTTCTTCTTTTTTATCTTGTGCTTCTTCTATTTTTTCATTATTAGCATTTTGCTGATTTTTGAGTTCCGATTCTGTCTCTGCTAAAGCTAAATTTGGATATATTAACATTAACCCTATAACTACAACCCCTATTACATTTTTTAATACATTTTTCATAAGTTCCTCCTAAAATATCTAACTATTTTTAATATATATATATTAATTAATTATCTCTTGTTTTTATTTAAATTCAAGATTTAAATTTAATATTCATCTATTGTATTATCACTACTTGGTTTGTTTTGTGACGCTTCATCTTGTTCTGAGCCTGGTACAATTCCATTTGTTATATATGGCATTGGATCTGTAACTACACCATTTATCCTTACTTCAAAATGTGCATGTGGTCCTGTTGAATAGCCTGATGAACCTACTTTCAAGATGCTATCGCCTCTCTTTACTGTTTGTCCAACTTCTACTAAAAATTCTGAGCCATGTGCATAAAGTGTAGAAATTCCTCCACCATGGTCAATTATTACCATTCTTCCATATGCAGTATTATATTCTGCTTTCACTACTACACCATCATTTGCAGCCACAAAATTTGCTCCCATAGGTGCTCCAATATCAACACCTGTATGTAACTTATATTGTCCTGTTATCGGATGAACTCTCATACCATATTTTGATGTAATCTTGGTATATCCTGGAACTGGCCATGCAAGTTCTCCTCCTATATATTGTGTATCTAATCCTTGCTCGGCAAGTTCAAGTATTTGCTTATTTATTTCTTCATACTGTGCTGTCATTTCATCAATTTGAGCTTGCTTTGCTTTTTCTTCATCTGATAATTTAGCAATATAGTTTTCCCTAATTGTTTTTGTGTTTTGTAATATTTTTGATGTTCTATTTTGAGTCTCAACAACTGAAGCTAACTCTTCTTTTTCATTTTCTAGTTTTTGCTTATCCAATTCTATTTTATCTTTTTTTTCTGCTATATCATTTAACAGATCCTTATCTGCCTCTGTTATTTCAGAAATCACATAATAGCTAGACACAAATTCTGATACGCTTTTTGAACTTAGCAAAATATCTAAATAATCTATCTCACCCGTTTCATAAAGCGCTACCACTCTTTTTTCAAATACTTCTTTTTGCTTTTCATATTTTTCTGTAACTTCATTTAACTCTGTTTCAATTATTTGCATAGATGATTTTAAATTTTCAACCTGCTCATTTAATTTTGCAAGTTCTGCTTCTGAATCCGATATTTTTTCATCTAGTTTTTCTACTTGTTGCAAATTTTCTGAAAGTTCACTTTGTGTTTCTGTTAATTCTTGATTTGCCTGATCTATCTGGTCTTGTAACTGTTGTTTTTGACTTTGAAGATCTGTTCCAGCAGTATTTTCTTCATTTTTATCTGTTGTATTTGTACTTTCATTTTCTGCCCATACTATATTAGTAAAGCATAACACTAGAATTATGAAAACAATACATAAATATTTACGCATGTTTCCTCCTTTATACTTTTAAATATTTTCTCATTGAGATAACACTTCCAAGTACACCTATTCCAATTCCTAATAGCATATATACAAATATAATTGATGTTAACATATCTTGCAAAGTAACTAAACTTGCACCTATTGTCTGCATAAATTGAACATTTACTAATTTTTCTGCAATTATATTATATGCTCCCCCTACTATTACTATTGAAATTAAACTTGCTACTATTCCAATTATCATACCTTCTACAATAAATGGCCATCTAATAAAACCATTAGTTGCTCCAACATATTTCATAATTGAAATTTCTTTTCTTCTTGCATGTACTGTCAATTTTATTGTATTTGCAATTATAAATATAGATATTACCACTAATAAAACTAAAATTACTCCTGTTACTATTCTAATACCATTTGCCAAATTAATAAGTGTTGTAACAGTTTCATCACTACTTGTTATTTTTACTACATTTTCAATTTGCATTATTTGATTTTGTATATCTTTACTATTATTTAAATCTGTTACTGTTACCATATATGATGCTTTAAGTAATTCTGCATCAAATCCATCAAGTACCCCTTTTGTATCCTTTAGTCTCTCTTTCATACTATTTAATCCAGTTTCTTTTGATATGTAATCAACTGTATTAACACCATTTACGGCTCTTATATCTTCTCCAACTTTATCTATTTCATCTTGTGTAGCATCTGTTTTTATAAATACTTGAAATCCTTGTTCTGATTTTATTTGGTCTACAAAATGATTTATATTTTCTCCTAATATTAAGAATACTCCAAATATTATCATTGTTGCACACATAATTATTAATGAAGCACCAGTTGATTTTTTATTCTTAAATACATTACTAAATCCTTCTCCTATTAAATATCCTAATATATTATATTTCACAATCATACCCAC
>CAJFQT010000035.1 GCA_904419095.1 uncultured Clostridia bacterium
CTCTAAATATTCTGGATCACAATATTTTCTTATGAACTCTCTACATACTTCTACTTGTTTTTCATCTGCTGTTATTAATGCTGTCATAAATCCAAATCTTTCGCTTATATCTCTTGGCAAATCTGCTTGTGAATATCCTTCTTTCATTCCTTTTACTACTTCTTCTGGTGTTAATATTGGTAAATTATAAAAATCAAAAAATTCTACTGCCCATTCTTCTCTTAGCTTTGTCCCTATTGACCTTTGTAGTATATCTTCTACATCTTTTCCTTTATATTTTCCTTGTAATAAATTTCTTTCAAAATTATATAATGTATTTGATATTGATGTCCATCCCCTTGGGTCATTTGTCCTTCCTTTACATCCGTTTCTATCTAAATGTTCTTCTCCTACTTCTGGCTCTTCATAAAAATATCCCATGTCTTGTATATCTTCACTTTTCCCAGATTTATTATATTTTGACAATATATATCCTATTACTGCTGGGTGTATTTTTTGTGGTATTGCATATTCTGTTATCCATTCTCCTACTTTTGGCTCCATATCCAATATATGGTCAAATCTCTTTTCTAATGGCTCTGCCAAATCTTCTGCTACACTTGAATATTTCTTTTGGTTTCCTGTTGCAACTATTACTACATTATCTGGTAATTTTAGTCCTTTTCCTATCTCTACCATTCTATTTAATACTAAAGTATATACTAGGGTTTGAACTGCTGGCTTTACATTTAAAAGTTCATCTAGCATAATTACAACTTTTTTGTCACTTGTTTTTGACCTTTCATATACTTCATCTGCTATATCATATATGTTTTGTATGTTTTCTTCTATTAGTTTTCTTTCTTCCTCTGTTGCCTCTTGCATTATGACTGTTTTTGCAAAGTCTGGTGGTATGCTTTGTCCTGTTTGGAAATTTACTGATCCTACTACTTTTTCTGGAAACATATTATTTGTTAATTTCATGTAAATTAAATCTGGATATAGTGATTTTATTCTTTCTGTTTTTCCTATTCCAGAAGGTCCTCTAAGTAATACTGATTCTCCTGCTTCTATCCAATTGTGTATAATTTCAGTATCTGTCATTTTCGCTCTGTCTTGCTCTTTAGTTTTATCTGGATTTAATTTCTGTAATCTAGATTTTCTTGGTTTAAATCCTTCTGTTTGTTCTCCTAATGTTATTGTATCTATTGATTGTTCTAATTCTCTAGACAAATATCTATCCATAAATGTTTTTATGAATGTTTTATCAAAATCTTTGGTATGGTAATCTCTAGTACGATTAAATTGTACTCCAGAGAATATCACTTTATCTGTTATCATAACTTTTGCTCTTTCATCAACTAGCCATTTAACTGGTTGTACTTCTACCCATACATTATCTCCATCTCTATAACTTTCTCCATTTGAAAGTTGAAATTTGCCACATATAAAGTTAGAATTTGCCTCAACCCTCACATATCTCTTTCCATTATATTCATATTCTTGATGAACTTGTGGCTGGAATAATGTATCATCATTATGGAATGATGTATAAAAATTATCATATGTAACAGAATCTGTTGTATAACTATTTTTTGTTCTTGAAATTGTTCTATTCTTATATGCCCTTTCTAGTCTTTCTTGCATATCTTTTGCTACTGCTTTTTGTGGATAATATCCATACTCTACTTCAAGGATACCATCTCTTGCTCTTTTCCCACTCTCTCCGTTCGTGGGGATTGAACTGATTGATGAGAACGGTAAAGCTAGGCGAGCCCCACCATTGCGGAAGGTAACATTGCAGTAATTTCTACCAAAAATGTCAACCACGCATGCGTCATTAATTCCATTATCTGATTTTGTCCAATACCAACCTATTCTTCCCTCCAAAGAACTATCATTATCTATATGATAATTAGAAACAAACGCACCTAAAAGAATAGAAAAATCTGTTATTGCTGCCTGTATTCCTCTCTTTTTTAATATATCTAGTTTATCATTACCAAAACATTGTTCTTTAGTTAAAAAAGTAAAATCAACCATATATATTACTCCTCTAATTTTATTTCATTATAATTTTTATAAATTTCTATATTTAGCACACACTAAAAGGATGTCCCATCTAGGACATCCTCTATCTTTAGTATCTCAAATTATTCATCATTTTTGTTAACTTCTTTTAATAGCTCTAACTGTGAAATCAACAAAGATTCCATCTTAGCTTTATATATATCAAACTGTTTTTTTATATCATCTACTTCTTTTTGTTTTAATACGATTTCATTATTCAAATCATCAACTTGTTTTTGAGCTGATGCTTTTGCTTCTTCTACTATTTGATCTGCTTTTTGTTTTGCTACATTTTTAACTTCTTCCGCTGTTGTTTGAGCCATTACCAATGTGTTTTGCAAAGTTGATTCGATAGATTTATATTGAGCTAAACTACTATTCAATTCTTCAACTTTAGCACGCAACTCTGTTAATTCCTTATAATTCTTACTATAGTCTACAGTTAATTCATCTAAAAAATCATCTACTTCTTCGACATTATAACCATTCATCATTTGTTTTGCAAATCTTTTATTTTCTATATCTAATGGTGTAATCATTTCTTCCTCCTTAGACTTCAACTAGTTTAAATTATTGTTTTTAAGCCATGAAACAGATAATTTATTTCTCATTTCTTCTCTTCCCATATCATTTGTAATTTCATAATTAGATGGTGCAACTAAGAATATAGAATTTGACACTTTTTGTATATAACCATCTAAAGCATAAACTCCACCACTAATAAAGTCTACTATTCTTCTAGCGACATCTTTATTAACATACTCTAAATTAACTATTACAGACTTCTTTTCTTTCAAAAATGAACAAATTTCATCTGATTGCTCAAAAGTAGTAGGTTGAGAAATTACCATTTTAATAGCTTGACTTTGTACTTGTGTTTGTGGCATTGAAACTACTTTATTATTGTTATTATTTCTTTTTCCAAAGAATTTTCTATCTTCTACTTCATCCTCTTCATCATTATAGTCATATACATTCTCATCCTCATATTCTTCTGGCTCAGCTGAATCCATTCCAAACAAATCCCACACTTTATTCATTAAAGCTCCTGACATAAAAAAACCTCCTAAAATTTTCTTTCATTCGTATTGATGGTACTAGTATCTCTTTTTTTTTGCTAGTTGTCAATAGTTTTTTAGAATGTAATATTTTTTTAATATATTTGTAATATTTTTGTAATATTTCGTCTTCTATTCTACCTTACTCAAATCTGGATTCAAAACAATTTCATCATATACATATAAAGTTTTGTTATTTACAATTTGTGAATCTGTTAATCCCAATTCTCTCAATTCATCAGTAGTATAATTTGAAACTATTGAATACTTATCATTTTGTTTTTTTACATTTACTAGTATTTTATTTAAGTATCCTGCTCTATTTCTCACAACATAGTGTAATCCATCTTGCTCTATAATTGCTTGATTTGGTACTTTTAAGCCAGAATAACTCCACCATATTAAATCAAAAGAAATTTTTCTATAATTTGTTAATTCTTCAATTTGTCTGTCAATTTCTAGTACAATCAGAACTTCATCTTCATTTTCCTGCGATAAATATTCAATTTTTGCATCTATTTCAACATTATTTGACAACCTAATTTGCACTTTATCCCCAATTTGAGCCTTTTTAGCTTCTTCTGAAGTTGAAATTGTTGCTATATAACATTCAAAATTATTTATTATTTTACCGCTTTCGTCACTTGTCGCAATTATTTTACCAGTTTTTAAATTCAAACTTTCAAGATATTCTTTACTTAATGTAGAAAAATTTTGAGGTGTTAAAGTTTCCTCTAATCCATCTACTTTATATGAAACTATACCGCTTCTTGGTGCAGTTATATATTCTGCCCCTGAATTTAATTCATTTTCTAATGCTGTTCTTTGTTCTTCTAACTGCTTTAAATATGAACCTGATGGACTTTTTTCTCCAATTATATTAGCTTTTTTAGTAACTAATTCGTTTATTTCTTTTTTACATTCTGACATTTTAGTAACATCTGTAAGATTATTCAATTCTTCTACTTTTTCATCTATCTGGTTTTCTATTAATATAACATCTGAAGTAGGTAAATTTTTTTGTGCTGACATTACCTCTTGTATTTTTTCATCTAATTCAGCTATTTTTTTAATCAAATCATCTTCATTTTTACTATAATATCTAAATATTGATTCATCTTTAGCTGCTTTTTCTCCTTCTGTTTTAATTTGCTCCATTCCATTTTTATAGTTTTCACCTTTTACAACTTGCTCATCTCTTATTATGTATCCAATATCTGTTTCTTCCAAATAAACTTTTCCCTCTTCTACTGTAAAAATATCTGTAGGTTGCTTAACCAATAAATATATTGTATAAACCAGATAACAAATGAGCAATATAGTAATTATAGATATTATAACCTTTTTTCTTTGCTTATTTTTCAATTTATTCCCTCCAAAATAATATTTACATTATTTTGCACTTCATTTGCACCTTCAAGCCATATCGTTTGCTTGTTTTTTCTAAACCAAGTTAATTGTCTTTTCGCATATCTTCGTGTTTCTTGCTTTACTTTTTCTATCATTTCCTCCTTAGTCAAATCACCATTTAAATATTCCACTACTTCTTTATATCCGAAGACCTTGTAAGCTTGTAGGAAAATTATGATATTTATTTAATATGTTTTTTACTTCATCAATTAGTCCTTGATTTATCATTATATCTACTCTTTTATTAATTCTATCATATAAAATATCTCTATTCCACTTAAGTGCATATACTTTATAATCAAATTCTACTTCCTTTTTTCTAGATTCTATCTCTAATTGTGTCTTTGTTTTTCCAGTTGCATGATATATTTCTAAAATTCTTAAAATTCTTTTTTTATCATTTGGACTTATCTTCATTATAGCTTCTTCATCTATTTTTTTTGCCAAATTATATAATTCACTTAAACCTTTTTCTTTGACGTCATCTTCTAATTTATTTCTATATTCTTCATCATATTCTATCTCTTGATAATCAATTTCATATATCAAACTATCTATATAAAGCCCTGTTCCTCCAACTATAATTGGAACTTTTCCTTTTTTTAATATTTCTTTTATTGCTTTTTTTGCATCTTTTTTAAAATCTGCAACACTATACCTTTTATCAGGATCAACAAAATCAATTAAATAATGTTTTATTCCTTGCATTTCTTCCCTTGTTGGCTTTGCAGTTCCTATGTTCATTTCTTTATATATTTGCATAGAATCAGCAGAAACTATTTCTCCATTAATCTTCTTCGCAAGTTCTACTCCTAATTTTGTTTTTCCTGATGCTGTTGGTCCACATATAACTATAACTTTTTCTTTACTCATACAATTTTACTGCTAGCTATTACTAACACTATTCCTTTCGTAATTTTACTCTTATTATTTTATTTTTCCATCAATTGATTAAATACCTTTAAAATGCCATCTTGAGTATCTGCCATATAATTTTTCTCAACTAATACTATAAGTATTATTAATACTAAAATAATTAATATTTTTCGTCTTAATTCTTTAGAATCTATTTCATTTTGTTTTACTTTAGCCAAAATCTTTGAAGTATATGGAACCAAAATACATCCGTTTACCCCTGCAAATAATAATATCAATGTGGTTCGAATAGACTTTTCTATTTCTTCACTAGGATATTGTATATTTCCTTGTGATATTATAAATATAACATATGTAATTATTAAAGTAATTGCAATTTCAACTATTAAATATAATATTTTTGTAGTTTTTTCTATATCTTCTAAACTATGCCAGCTCCATATAATAAGTATAATAAATAGTATTACTGTTGTAATTGTTATTATTGTCATTTTATTTTTAAAATATATTAGATAATATATTTTCTCTCCTTTATAAATTTAGATTTTTAATGGAAAACCTATAAACCATTTTACTTTTAGGTATATTAACTTTTTTATTGCTTCAATTCTGAAACTATAATAATGTTAAAATATTAATTTCTTTTAAAACTAATTTATTCTAGATATTCTAATTATAACTTTCTAGCAAATTTCTTTTCAATATCATATTGTGTCATTTTTATAGCTGTAGGTCTTCCATGTGGACAAGTAAATGGATTTGGCAATTGCAATAGTTTGTCCATTAAACTATCCACTTCCTCTGCTGTTAAAGCCATATGTGCTTTAACAGCTGCTTTACAAGCAACAGTTGCAATAAACCTTTCTTCTTTTTCTTGCTTTGCTGTTCTTGCAACTGTATTTATTTCATCCAAAGTCTCTAAAAACAAATCCTTTGTATCTAAATCTATACAAACAGTTGGCACACCTGTTAATTTTATTGTATTCTCACCAAATTCTTCTAAGCTAAATCCAGCTTTTTCAAACATCGACATATTCTCTTTTGCAATATCCATTTCCTTATGTGTCAATGTAATTATATCTGGTAATAATAACATTTGAGAATCTTTTGAAGCATCACTATAATAATTTTTCTTTACTTTTTCATATAAAATCCTTTCATGTGCTGCATGCTGGTCAAGTATGTACATTTCCTTTCCCATTTCAAGAATAATGTATGTTTTAAAAACAATTCCAATAAACTTGTATGGTATTTTTTTGTATTCCTCAATATTTTCAAATAGACTAGTATTATCTTTTACAATGTCTATTGCATCAACTTTATCATCTTTTTCCTCAATTTCCTCATCTTTAATTGGTTTTGTTTTGAATAATTTTTGATACATTTCATCAAAATCTATTTTTTCATCTTGAGGTGTTTCTTGTATTTTTTCAATTTGTTTTTCTATCTCTTTTAATTCTTCTTTTTTATTTTGCAATTCTTTATCTTCTATACTCTTAGAAGTTTCTTCATTTGTGTTTTTTTGTTCTTCAACCATATTCTCATCTATTACATCATCATTTTGACTTGAATTTGCTTCTAATTGTTTTTGCTCTGCATTCAATTCTTTATCTATAACAACATTTCCTTCTAAGTCATATTTTTCTTCTTTATCATTTAATATAGAAATATCACTACTATCTGCTGTTTTATTATTTAAATCATCTAACCCATTTGTATTATTTTTTTCTTCGACCCCATTGTTTTCTTCTACTATCTCTGCACTTACAGGTATTGATTTATTATCTTCATCTCTTTTTATATTTTCTCTCATTTGTAAATAATTTTCATTCAATTTAATAGATGGATTTTCTTCAACTTCTTTTTTTATACTTTGTTGTAAACTTTTTAGTTTTTCTAAAATATCAGCTGTATTTATTGGTTTACCAGCATCTGTATTTATCATTCTTGCTATATCTTTTTTTATAACTTCTTTTTCTTCTTTTGCATTAGTTTTGATATCACTTTCTTTTTCTATGTATTCTTTAATTTTTTCATTATTTGTATTTCTTAATTGAAATAATCCTGTACTTTTAGAGTTTTCTTCACCTTCTTTTACAGTATCTGCAACTAAATCTCCTTTTAACAAAGCATCTTTTATTGCATGATATATTGCTTGAAAAACTTTACTTTCCTCTTCAAATCTAACCTCTAATTTTGCTGGATGAACATTAACATCTACCTTAGATGGATTCATTTCTATATTTAAAACTACAAATCCAAATTTTCCTATTGGTATCATCCCTTTATATGCCTGTTCAGTCGCCGCAGTTAAGGTTTTATCTTTTATATATCTTTTATTAACAAAAAATAATTGATTAGAACGATTTGATCTTGCTATTTCTGGCTTACCAATAACTCCTTCCACTTTTATATCTTGATATTCATATTTTACTGGCAATACTCCTTCTGCAACATTTTTTCCATAAATACTATATATTACTGATTTTAAATCACCATTTCCATTCGTTTGTATTATTGTTTTTCCTGTATTTATCAATTTTATTGATATCTCAGGATGTACTAATGCTATTCTAGTAATAACATCTTCTATATATCCTGATTCTGTATAATCTTTTTTCAAAAATTTATATCTAACTGGAGTATTAAAAAACAAATTTCTTACTGTTATTGTAGTCCCTGTTCCACATCCAGCTTCTTCTTTTTCTAAAATATCTCCACCTTCTACTACTACTCTATACCCAATTTCTTGATTTGCAGTTTTAGATATCATTTCAACATTTGCTATTGCTGCAATACTTGCTAAAGCTTCTCCTCTAAACCCCATTGATGTTACTTTTGATAAATCATCAGCACTTCTTATTTTGCTTGTTGCATGTCTTTCAAATGCAATCTCTAAATCATCTTGTGCAATTCCTTTACCATTATCTGTTACTTTTATAAAAGAAATTCCACCATTCTTTATTTCAACTGTTATATTATTTGCTCCAGCATCAATTGAGTTTTCTACCATTTCTTTTATCACTGATGCTGGTCTTTCTATAACTTCACCAGCTGCTATTTTATTTATTGTTAAATCATCTAGCAACACTATATTTCCCATTTATTTATCCTCCATAATTTTTGCTTTTGCTCTATTATATCATTATTTTATTTTTTTTGTATAGATTTTTTATAAAAAAATGAGGATTTTAGAAAACTAAATCCCCATTTCTTTTACAGTTCAGACTCGCTTTAACCCCAAACTAATCTATAAATTATTTTTTACTTTTATTTTCCTCTAATTTCTTTGCTTTTAGTTTATTTTCAAAACCACTTGCACAAGCAAATAATGTTAATATATAAACTGTTAATACCATTGGTATTGTAAGTCTTCCGATTGGTATTCTTGTTATTGCTATAATACTAAATAGCATAACTTGTGTGTATATTACAATTCCTATAGTTTTTGCCAATACTTTAATAGAATTTAATCTATAATATCTTATCATCATATATACTGCAATTATTACTGTTGCAATTATAAATGGAACAATATAAGGTTTTATTATATCTCTTCCTCTTGTATGTGCAATAGTTGATAATTCAATATCTTCTTGCTGTGTATCAGTACCATATTTTTCATTTATTTTATTAATTAAATCTGCTTTTTGTTCATCTGTAATATCTCTACTTGTAATTGAAACAGCATCTTCAAATACTTCTACTTTTTGTATCATTACAGGTTGATTTCCAAATACTTCATCTGTTATTTCTTTTATATCTTTATTATCAAATGTTTGTCCTATACTTAATATTATTCTTTTTGAATCTTGATATTTCAAATCAAAATTAAAGCCTTTGACCACTATCATTATTATTCCTACAATTACTATTAATATTGATATTATGGCTACTAATTTTATTTTACTTTTCTTTTTCTCCATTGTTAACCTCCTAAGTTTTCTCTATTTATTTTTTATCCTTAATAAATAAAATGTTATTATTGGATTATATACTGCAATTAATAGTAATCCCCAGAACATAATCATTCCAAAGCTACTAATTGGTATCCATTTGATAAAGCTAAATGTTATTGCCATAATACAAATTGGTATTATTTTTATGAAGAAATCTTTAAATGTATCTTTCATTGCTTTTTTTACAACTTCATCTTCTTTTTCATCTTTTAATTTTTTGATTTTTAGTAATAATTTATTTTGGAATATATAGTTTATTATCAAAATAATTGCTATTGCAAATATACCTTCTAATGCAACAATTACATTTGTATAACGTATAATAAGTGCAAAAATTGCTGCTAAGCCTACATATCCAATACTTGCTAAGAAACCATTTGTCTTATATCTAATTACTAATATTAATAATCCTAATACTATTGCTACTACTATTATTATTTCTATAATGTGTAATGCTTCTCTTGTTATATCTGATAAAATATATTGACTTACACCTTCATATTCTACTGGCATTTCTCCATTGCTGATAATTGTAGCCATATTTAATGCGTTTGTTGCATAGTCTTGTATTTGATCTTCCTCTGTTGCTGCGGAACCAACAACTAATGACATTTCACCTGTTTTTACTACATCATCAAAACTTGTGGTTAACATTTCTTCACCATCAAGCATTATTGTTACTTGTTTTTGAGTCTCCTCTGTTGTATTTTCGTCTGTTTCAGCTGTTGTATCATTTGTTGTATTCTCAGTAGTATTATTTTCTGCTGTTTCGCCTTCTACTGAAGTTGTATTTTCAGTAGTTGAATTTTCTGCTGCTGTTGCATTATCAGTTGAATTTTGATCACTTGTGTCATTTTGTTCTTCAATTGTTTTATATGTATTAGTCACATCTTCAAACTTTTTCTTTCCATCTTTATTAAATTGTATATCCAAATATACATTTGTTGCATTTTGTGTAACTGAAGATTGTCCATACATAACTTTTGCTTCTTTAACATCACTATTTGTCATCAAAACTTCTTTAGTTTCTGAATCAACAATTTCAAATTTTCCAACTGGTATAATTTCATTTATTATATCATCTGTTCTAGAATCTTCTGGTATGTTTATTGTAATTTCTCCTGTTTGCTCATTTACATTTATGCTATATTGTTCTACATCTAATTGTTTTAATCTTTTTTCTATAACCTCTTTTGATTTTTGATAATTTTCAGCAGTTAATTTTTCTTCTGAATTAACTGCTACACTCTCTTTAGTGTAACCTTTCTCTGCTAATTCTTCATCAGTTAAATTATCAGCATCTGTGACTTCATTTCCTTCAGAATCTTTTATTACATCATCCGTACCTGCTGATGGAGTTAATATAATTGATCTTTCTCCTTTTAAATCCATTCCATATGAATATCCTTTTACTTTATTTACCATTCTATTTTGATATTGAGTATATATACCAAATATTGCTATCATTGCAATTAATACAACTATTAATGTACACACTATTATCTGTAGTTTTTTACTCCCCTTTTTTGGTGTCTTTTTTTCATTTTGTTCTTTTTCTTTCATAATTTTCTTCCTTTCTCTATAATAATTTTGTATCATTTATTATCAATTCATACCATATTTTTAAATATTTAGCCGCATATTTACTCATCATTGTTCTATCCATAAATATTTCAAAATAATCTAATACTGGACAAATTTTAGTATCAATTTTTAATCGTAATGTTATTTTTCTTTCTTCTGGATTTAAACTTAAATTTGAATCTGTAACAGCATAATTTACTCTATCATGTATATCAAAAGTAGATAAATTTTTATTCGACACTCTATCTCTATGAACATCTGATTTATCTGCAAGTATTATTGCTGCCGAAATATCATTTACTGCTGTTCCTGTTTTTTCATCATGATTTCCTATTGCCATCATTATTTGCGTTCTTTCTTCAACTGACATTCCCATTTCTTTTAAAATATTATAGGCAAGTATTGCTCCACTATGTGCATGGTCAACTCTATTTACACAGTTTCCTATATCATGCATGTATCCTGCTATTCTTGCTAGCTCAATTGTTCTTTCAGGATAATTTAATTTTTCAAGTATGTCTCCTGCCCTTTTTGATACAATTGAAATATGTCTATGTCCATGTTCTGTATATCCAATTTCGTTTAGCTGTTGTTGTGCACCTTTAATCAGAGCTTCTAACTCTTCATTTTCTTTAACATCTTGTAATGTTATCATTTGTTACCTCCTTTTTGTCTTTTTAGATTTTATATTAAATTATTAAAAATATCAACCTTTTTTGGAATATTATTTTAGAAATAAAAAACGACCTACAAACTTTACAGTTAGTAAGTTATTATAATTTAGAGTAAACATCGTAGTTATCTAAAACTTTTTCTCACTTAATGATTGATACAAATATCAATATTTTACTAAAACATATCATAATTTTTATAAATTGCAATAGTTATTATGAAAAGTATTATACCTTATTGTACCAAATTTCTAGCAAAAGTCGATTTATGCAAATCGATTTTGTATAGATAAACATATAAAAAGCATATGAAATATGTTAAAATGTTAGTGCTCAAACAAAACAATTTAACTTCCATATGCTCTTATTAATCATAACACGTTTTCTAAAAAAAGAAATGTATTTTCCATATAAAAGTATATGCCTTTCTAAAGTCATTCATTTTGTTGAAAACCAAAATCCCCCGAAGGGGATGAAACTTATTTAGTTTCATCATTCGGGGAATATAGTTTTAGTGTTCCATCAGCATTGTACATTACAGTAGATCCTCCACCACCTTCACTTGTTCTAAAATAAGAATACATTACCATAGTATCTGGATCATACATAATGTACTGCTCGATACAGGCTTCTTCAATTACTCTTTCCTCAACAAAAATAAATATTCCAGACTTAGATTGAACATCTATATCTGAGTCGGATATTTCTCCTGAACAAGCTGGTTGTGAAACACACATTCCAAGGGCGATAATCATCGCAAGCACTCTCCGTTTTGTCATATAACCTCCTGTTTAAAGTCCAAAAGACTATATTATAATATAATTATAACATAATTTTACATAAAAAAAAAGTATTTTTAGTTTTATTAAATAATTTGAAAAATTTTGTTAGTTGTTCAAAATTCTAACCAATTTCTGTTCTATCTTATCAGAACTATAATGTATTCCTTTTGATTTACAATTAGGATTTTTACAAGTCAAATGATAGTAAACTTTTTCTTTTGCTATTCCACTATATTTAAAAAATTTGTAGAAGATAAAATTTTTCCACAAGTAGGAGATCTCTCAATTCCAGTAAATAAATGAATATGTTCTCCATAGTTTGAATGTTTATTTTTTTCTAAAACTCTTCTAGTTAATTTCCAAGTATCAACATCTATAATTTGTTCACAATA
>CAJFQT010000036.1 GCA_904419095.1 uncultured Clostridia bacterium
ATTTTTTTTAGATATTTTTTCTTGAAAAAGGATATGAATAAAAATGAAAACAAAAGTTATTCTGTAAGATATAAAATAATATATGTTTTAAGTGTCATAGCAATTGCCTTTTATTTGAAAGATTTATTTTTAATAATAGGTGATATTATAGATGGAAAGTCTTTGGCATATATAAGATTATTAGCACAGGATACAAATAGTATTTTATATACAAGTAGGTCCAATATAGAAAATTATATTAGAATGGTTCTTGTCTTACCATTTGTTATGGCATTACAACCAATTGTCGCTATTGATTTTATTTTAGGTAGAAGAAACAAGAAAATATTTATACTGAATATAGTAATTCTGATTTTAAGAAGTTTAACTGACGGATCTAGAGTAATGTTTATTTATTTTGCAATTCATTTGGTTTTAGCTTTTCTATATTCAAAAAATTATAATTATAAAGATTTAGTAAAGAAAAATAAAAATAAAATTTTAATATTTCTACTATTAATAGTGGGTGTATTTCTTGTATACAAAACTACAATGTCTAGGTCTGGAGATAGTGCTTTTAAGAGTACATATTATTATTATAGTATGGAGCCATATATGTTTGAAGTATGGAAAGATAAAGTCGATGAGCAAAAATCATTAGGATTTGGATTGGCATCTAGTAATGGATACGTTTTTCCAACCATTTTTACAATAAAAAATGCATTAGGATTAGAAAATTATCCTGAAAAATGGTATGAGAATATATACTTATTAATTAATGATACAGATAAAGATTGGCAAATAATAGCTGGTAGAAAAACTGAGGCTAACGCTTATGTTTCATTATTTTGGTTTTTTTATTTGGATGGAAAAGTCTTAGGAATTATTTTGGGGGATATATTATATGCTTTAATTTTAGCATATGCTTATTCAAAATTAGAATTAAATAAAAGTGGTAGAAATCTATGTATATATTTTCTACTATTGCAAGGAATAATATTTTCATATGTCAGATTTCAATTTGCTAATGAAACATATGCATTATCATTTTTATTTGTATTATTAATGTATAAAAAAGATAAATATAAAGGATGCAAAAATGAAAAAAGAAAGTAGTTTGAAACAAAATTTTATATATAATATTGTATATCAGATATTAATATTAATTTTACCACTAATAACAGTACCATACGTATCACGAGTATTAGGTGTTGAAAACATAGGTATTTATTCATATACATATTCAATAATAAGTTACTTTATGTTGATAGGATTATTAGGAATTAATAACTATGGAAGTAGGACTATTGCTAAGTGTAGAGATGATAAAGAGAAATTATCTAAAAATTTTTTAGGAATATATTGTATACAGTTTGTAATGTCATTCTTAATGATTATTATATATACTTTTTTTATTGCTTATGTTAGGGAATATAAAACAATATTTACAATTCAGATAATATACTTAATATCGACATTATTTGATATTAATTGGTTGTTTTTTGGATTAGAAAAATTTAAGATAACTGTAACAAGAAATATATTTATAAAACTAATATCATTAGTGATGGTATTTCTTTTGGTTAAAACAGAAGAGGACTTGTGGAAATATACATTAATAATGGCTCTAAGCACATTGTTAGGGCAATTAGTATTATTTAAATTTTTAAAAAATGAAATTGTTTTCACGAAAATAAAATTTATAGATATCAAGAAACATTTTAAACAATGTTTTGTATTGTTTATACCTGTTATAGCGGTGAGTTTATATAAGATAATGGATAAAACAATGATAGGGTTGATGGCTGGTGTAGAAGAAGTTGGGTATTATGAGCAAGCTGAAAAAATAGTTAATATTCCAATGGGAATAATTACAGCATTAGGTACAGTAATGTTACCAAGGATTTCTAATTTAATTTCTAATGGAAAAGACAAAAAAATTAGCGAGTATTTAGAAAAATCTATTAATTTTATGATGTTCTTAGCATTTCCAATATGCTTAGGAATAATTGCAGTTTCAGGTGATTTTATTCCTCTTTTCTTGGGAAATGAATTTGAAAAATCAAGTATTATTTTAAATTATTTGAGTATTACATTGATTTTTATTTCCTTTGCAAATATAATTAGGACACAATATTTAATACCGAAGGAAAGGGATAAAGAGTATATAATTTCAGTGATTTTAGGGGCGATAATTAATTTTATAATGAATATGATATTTATACCAAAATTTGCGAGTATAGGAGCTTGTTTCGGAACGATAGCAGCTGAATTTGTTGTAATGTTATATCAAATAATGGCAATAAATAAAGAAATAAAAATATTTAAATATATAAGTAATGTTAAAAGTTTCTTTATAAAAGCTATTATTATGTTTTTGATAGTATATATAATTAAATTAATAGATTTTAATTCAATTGTTAAGGTTTCTATTCAAGTAATTGTTGGGGGGGTTATTTATAGTATTTTAAATTATAAATATATAAATTCATTAGTAAATCTAAAAGAGATAAAACAAAAATTATGGAGTATTATATGGAAAGAAAGAAAAATATAGATATTTTAAGAGTTATAGGATTGTTGTGCATAATATTGGCGCATGTGGTACCAGATGATGGAATAATATTTCAAATAAGAAATTTTGATGTTGTGCTTATGATTATTATATCTTCTTATTTATTTATAATTAAATATAATGGAAAGAGTAAAGTTGACTTACAATACCTGATTAAAAGAGTAAAGAGGTTATTGTTGCCCACGTGGATTTTTTTATTAATTTTTTTTGGGATTTTAGCAGGATTTATACATTATGAAATTAAGACAATTATTTCTACATTTGTTTTACATGAAGGCATTGGCTATGTATGGATAATAAGAATATATTTAATTGTTGCAATTTTATTGCCATTAATTGTACCTTTGTTAAAAAACAATAAAAGAAGTACTTTTTATATTTTAGTCTTGTATTTTATATATGAAATCTTGGCTTCTATGAATTTTTTTAATATTAATATATTATTTGAAGACGTAGTAGCATATGTTTTTCCAATAATGCTTATTGTGGTAGTAACGTATTGGATAATGAATAATAATAATAGAAACGTAGTAGTGTTTTCTATGTTAAACTTGGTTATTTGTATGCTTTGCTTTTTGATAATTTATAAAGTAACAGGGCAAGTTGAAAATACAAATTATATGAAATATCCTTTTAGAATATATTATCTTAGTTATGGATTTTTTGCATCAGGTATATTAATAGTATTTTTTAGAAATAATAGAATAACTAATTTTATGCATAATAAACTAATTGAATTTATAAGTAAGTCTTCTTTATGGATTTACTTATGGCACATATTCTTTTTAGTAATAACTAATTACTTTAATTTTAATTGGATGATTAGATATATTATAATTTTAATATTTTCTATTTTAGTTACATATATGCAAAACAAAATTATAGATATTTTAGAAAAATCAAAGATAAATAAAAATTTGTTAAATATATTTAGAGGATAAATTTAGGAGGTAAAAATGAAAATAATAGTTGCAGGAACAGGATATGTAGGATTAGTAACAGCGGTATGTTTATCAGAAGTAGGGCATACCGTAACGTGTGTAGATGTTAATAAGGAAAAGATAGATATGTTAAGTAGTGGGATAAGTCCAATATTTGAACCGGGATTAGAAGAATTAATGAAAAAAAATAAATATTTACTAACATTTACTTTAGATAGTAAAAATGCTTATAAAAATGCTGATGTAATCTTTATAGGTGTTGGAACACCAGAAAAAAAAGATGGAAGTGCAAATTTAAAATATGTATATGAAGTAGCAAATGAAATTGCAGAAAACATTGAAAATAATGTGATAGTTGTAATAAAATCAACGGTGCCAATTGGAACAAATAAAAAAATAGAAAGATATATAAAATCAAAATTAAAAAATAACGTAAGAGTAGAAGTAGTATCAAATCCAGAATTTTTATCACAAGGAACAGCAGTAAGAGATACTTTACATGCTCAAAGAATAGTTTTGGGAGTTAATTCAAAGCAGGCTGAAAACATTATGAGAGAAGTGTATGATGGATTTGAAATTCCATATGTAATTACTAATAGAGAAAGTGCAGAAATGATAAAATATGCTTCAAATGATTTTTTAGCATTAAAGATATCATATATTAATGAAATAGCAAATTTATGTGAAATAGTAGGTGCAGATGTAACAGATGTTGCAAAAGGAATGGGAATGGATTCAAGGATAGGAAATAAATTCTTAAATGCTGGTATAGGATATGGAGGATCATGTTTTCCAAAAGATACAAAAGCTTTGCATTGGTTAGGGAATTTTTATGATTACGAATTAAAGACAATAAAAGCGGCAATAGAAATAAATGCAAACCAAAAATTAAAATTGATAAAGAAAGCAAGAAAATATTATGAAACATTTGAAAATTTAACAGTAGCTGTTTTGGGATTGACTTTTAAACCTAATACTGACGATTTAAGGGAAGCTCCTTCTTTATATAATATTCCTATTTTGTTAGATGACGGTGCAAATATAAAAGCATATGATCCAGTTGGGGAGAAAAATTTTAGGAAATTTTATCCTAATGAGATACAATATTGTAAAAGTTTAGAAGAAACATTGAAGGATGCTGATATTTGTTTTATATTTACTGAATGGGAATATGTAAAAAATATGGATATATCTTTGTTCTCAAAACTAATGAATAGACCTATTGTAATCGATGGAAGAAATTGTTTTGAATTGAATAAGGTAAAAAAGGAAAATATTGTTTACGAGTCAATAGGAAGAAGTATAATTAACAATATCAATAATAATTAGTGAAAAAATGAATAAGTAATAGAAATAATATACATTATCAAATATTTAACTAAAATAAAACGAAGAAATGAAAAAAGCTGGTATTGAGTATTATTCAATCGGTAGATGAAAAATACAAAAAATAGATACATTTTGTATCAAAAATTAACAAAATCATTGAAAAATAATAATATTTATGATAATATTGTATATAATATTATTAGAAGGTGATAAAATGTTCACATATTTAAAGTTAAAAAATTTTAAATCTTTTGGAGATATTGAATTTAATTTTAAACGTACAAGTTCTGAAACAAAAAAACTTGTAGTTATATATGGAGAAAACGGAATTGGAAAAACTAATTTCGTAACTGCATATGTATTTTTGATGGATTCTTTATTTTCAATGTATTTTAGAGAAAAAGCAGAAAAAATAATGGATAATTTAAGTAAAGATGATAAGGAAAGTATAAAAGAATTAAATTTTTTATTTGACCAAATAGATTTAACTAAAAAAATAGAAGATATAAGAATGATAGGAAATGACGAAGACACAGAGATTGAATATGGATTTGAAATAAATGGTATCGAGGGTAATTATAAGATTGTATTAGGAGATAATGATAAGATAAAATCTGAAAAATTATATTATCAAGTGGAAAAAAATAGAGGAATTCTTTATGAAATAAATCAAAAAGATAAAGATATAGAAAAGAAGTTAAATGAAAAGATATTTTTTGGAAAAGAATACAAAGATGAATTAATGTCAGATATAGATAAATATTGGAGTAAAAATACCTTTTTATCAATAATATTAAAAGAACTAGAAGAAAAAAATGAAGAATTTATACAAAATAATATCAAAACAAATTTATTTGATGTTATGGACTTATTTATGAGCTTATCTGTAGTGTATAGAAATTCTCCAATAAAAGTAACAAGAAAACAAATTAGTCCTAAAAATACTATTTTGCAAAAAATAGATGAGGGTACTATTAATAAAAATAAGGTTAATATTCTAGATAAATATAGATATGTATTGAAAGATTTTTTTACACAAGCATATTCAGATGTAAAAGATGTATATTATGAAACAAAAACAAATAATAAAAATGATATATATTATAAATTGTTTTTTAAGAAAAAAATTAATGGTAATTTGATTGATATTGACTATAAAAAAGAATCATCAGGAACTAGGAAAATACTGAATCAATTTAATTATATAATTGGTTCTTTATGGGGAAGTACAGTTATTATTGATGAAATAGACAATGGTATACATGATTTGTTGATGAAAGCAATAGTAGAATCAATAAAAGATGAGATAACAGGTCAATTAATTATAACAACTCATAATACTTTATTAATGGAAACATTAGATAAACAAGATATTTATATAATTGTATCAGATTATAAAGGACAAAAACAGGTTAATTGCATTGATGATTATGATATAAAAATACAGAAAAATAATAATATTAGGGAATTATATTTAAAAGGAGTATTTGGGGGAATACCTTCAGTAAATATGATTGATTTTACAGAAATTAAAGAAAAGATTAATTCTAAGAATCAAGACAAAAAAGGAGGTATTTAAATGCCTAAAAAAAGTAGTGAGGCTAATTATTGCAAAGCAGTGGTAATTGTGCATGGGAAATCTGAGTACTTATTAGTACAACATATAAAGAGTGTATTACATCTTTCAATAGAAATATATGGAAAGAAAAAAGGAAAGAATAGTATTCAGATTAATAGACTGATGAAAGAATTAAATAATTCTATCTTTAAATCACAAAGAGCCTTGTTAAATAATTATGAAATAGAGGTAAAGGATAAAAAGTTAAAAAATTTTAAATTATTTGCAATAATGGATACAGATGATTGTGTTGAACAAAATCGAGATAGATATATTAATAAAGAGATGTTTAATGGTCATCCTTTGAAAGAATATATAGTGCCTATCTATAATATAAATACTCTTGAAGATGTAATTAAAAAAAGTGGTATTTATTATAAAAAAATTAAAGATTCTGAGAAAGGATCGACATACATAAAATTATTTCCTCAAGAATCTAAAAAGATAATTGAGAAAGATGATGTTGAGCAATTGCAAGAAATGTATAGAAAATTAAAAAAGATAAGAGAAACTAATCTTGAAGAACTAATTAAATATTGTATAGATAATGCTAAATTAATAGAATAAAAGTAGGTAAAGTTGAAGAAGTAAAAAATATGGGAATAGAAAGAATAAAAATAGAAAATTACAAATCAATTAAAAAATGCAATTTAAATTTAAGCCAGTTAAATGCATTAATAGGGGAAAATGGTTGTGGAAAAACAAATGTAATATCTGCAATAAAATATTTTTACAACAATCTTATTTCGGAAAATGATGATGGCGAAATATTTGATAAAAATAATTCATTTAGTAATACTGTCAAAATAGGAATAGAATATGATTGTACATATTTAAGAAAAATAATATTGAAAAAGATAAACAATATAAATATATTAACAGGTGAAATCAAAGCAGATTATTACAGAAAGATATATACTCTTATAAACAAAAATAAAATATATTTAGAACTAACAAAAATAAAAAATACACCAATAAAATGGAATATACCATCAAGAGCAGATAGAGAAATAATCTACAACATTTTTCCAGTATATACAATAGATACTAAAAACATTGGTGTAGAAACTTGGAATCTTATCTGGAAAGAGATAGGAGATCTTATAAAAATAGAGAATGAGGTCGCCGAGAATTTTCAGGAGCAGATTTCTGAAATAATTAAAGATGGACAAGATAATAAAATGGCAAGAAGATTTTCAGAATTAGAGAAAGTTTTGCAAGATTCGGAAATACAAATAAAAAAATATACACAACGAGAATATGCAACTGCAATAACAAAAATGTATTATAATGGTGAAAATTTTGAAATAGCTGAACATAAACCAGACTATTTTTCAGAAGGAACAAATTCATTTAATTATATTAATACATTAATAAATATTGTAAATGCAATAAAAAATATGAAAATAAAATTTCCAACAATAATAATAGACGAGCCAGAAATAAGTCTGCATCATAAATATATAGATAAGTTGTCAGAAAATATAATTAATAAATCTAAAAAAATACAATTTATATTAGCGACCCATTCTTCAAGATTGCTAAAAAATATATTAAAAGAAGAAACTAATAATAGAAAAGTGTTTAATTTAAGATACAAAAATAAATATACGCAATGTTCAGAAATGAAATTATTAGACGAACAAAGGCAAATAAACTTTATACAAGATGAGCATGTAAATTGCTATTTTTCAACTATGATATTATTAGTGGAAGGCGAAAGTGAAATAGAATTATTAAATAATAAATATTTAAGAGTAATTTACCCAATTTTGTCAAATTTAGATATAGTGAAGGCTGAATCAAATAGAGTAATAGAAAATAGTCTTTTACCAAATAAAAGAAACTATAAGACACCATATTTAGTTGTTATAGATATGGATAAAATAATATGTGTAGATAAAGAAAAAAATAAATTTAATATAAAAAGTAAAGATGGATATTTTTTATATAAAGAAAAAGAAAATTATTATTATGGCGATAAAAGACTAGAAATACATCATAAAAGAATAAGAATAGAAAAAATGGTTCAAAAATGTAGATTTCATTATTCATTACCATTTTATGCTTGTAGAGATACGAATTTTTATGTTTTAAAGAATTGTATCAAAGAATATTTTTTAAATTATAATATATTTGTAAATGATACGACAGTTGAGGGAATGCTAATAAATGATGAAAATTATGATCTTTTCTGGGATTTTTATAAAAATGTAATAAAAAAGCACGAAGACGTAGGAGAGCTTGAAAAATACTATAATAGCTTGAAAGAATACAATAAAGTTAATTTATTGAGATTATTAGTAGATGGAAAAACAGACTATATTTTAAAATTAAAAGATCTAGATAAAATATATCCAGACGTGAAAGATTTAATAAATAAATATAGAATAAGTAAAACAAGTGGATGGATAACTTTATGGATAGAATATTATTTGATGTATCTATTAAAAATAGATTATAGTGATGATAATCAAAATGGAAATAAAGAATTATCTAGAGAGTTATCAAAAAAGGTAGACATTTGTAGAAATAGCATTTATAATAATTTTAGAGAAATATCTAATTTAATAAAAGAAATAACTAAAAGATATAGTAATTAATTTTATATGGCGAGTAGCGACCTTTTTAAACCTTTTAGATTTAAAAAGCCTTGATGTAAAGACTATTTATCTTTAGTAGAGCCAAGGAAATTTATAGTCACTTTCTGACTTATATTATCTCAGAATAATAAAATATTAGACCGACGCTTAATGGCATATAGGGTCCTATATGAGCTTTTGAGAAAGTACTTGCCATATAATTTGATATAAATAAAAAAATAAAGAGGTAAAGATGTTTATAATATCTAAAGATTATTTGGTAGAAAATATAATAAAATATGATGAGAATAAAATAATTGCTGTAATGTTAAATAATATTATTTATTATCAAGAAATAAATGTGCTAAAAAAACGAGGAGTAAGAACGATATATACTATTGAAAAAGATACAGAATTTTATAACATGCAAAAAAATCTTCAAAAAAATTTTTTATCCAAGGTAGCACTTCCAACTTGTGTAAAAGGATTTTGCAAAGAAACATCATATTGTGATTTTTTGAAAGAACATATTAATAAAAGATATTATATGCGAATGGACATAAAAGATTTTTTTGATTCTATAACAGAATTTCAGATACACGAAAGTTTACAAGACTTAGTTAAGTCAGAAGATGCAATAGATATTATTTTGAAATTATGTACATATGAAGGAATTTTACCTCAAGGAGCAGTAACATCACCAATGTTATCAAATATAGTATTTAGAAGAATAGACCAGAGAATATTAAAGTATTGTCAAAAGTTTGATGTTACATATACTAGATATGCAGACGATTTGCTTTTTTCAAGTAATAAAATAAATTTTAAGGATAACAAGTGGTTTTATAAAAAAATTAAATATATTTTACAAGAGAATGGATTTAAATCAAATTATTCAAAAAGGCACATAGAGAAAGACAAGCTTTGTTTGGGTGGTTTTGTAGTGCAAAATGAAGTTAATCTATCTAGAAAGAAACTTAATAATATAAATAAAATTTTATATTATTTTAAAGATAAAAATCAAAAAAATAAATATGTTGTTGATAAAAATTTAGTTGATGAAAATTGCATTGTTGAGATAAATAAATTAAAGATAATTGATAATAGTGGTCGACAGAGATGGATTACTACTTTGCCAGAGTTAATAAACTATTTGTGTGGATATAGATCATTTTTAATAGAAGTTGTTAACTCAAATGAGAATATTAAAACTAAAAAGATGAAAAATTTGCAAAATAAAATAAAGCAAATAGAAAAAGTTGTAAAGCAAATTAATTTAATTGCAGAAAAAAATTAGTAAAAAATATAATATAATTTTACTAGCTTAAGTATTAAAAATGTAATATAAATGTAAAATTTTTTTATCATAAATATCTTGATACAACTATAACAATATGATAGAATAATCACATATTGAATTTTGAAAGTAAAAAAGGAGAAAACAATGGAAGAATTAGATTTAAAAGAACTATTCGAAATGTTTTGGAATCAAAAAATAAAAATAATATTAATAGTAGCAATATTCGTAGTTATAGGGATAATATATACAATGACATTTGTAACACCTGAATATACAGCTACAACAACTCTAGTTTTAGCAGGTCAAGAATCAGCAAATGCAAGTAATACAATTACAACAACAGATTTAACAATAAATTCAAAATTAGTTGCAACATATAGTGAACTGGTAACAAGCACTAATGTTGTAAGGCAAGTTATTTCAAATTTAGGAATTCCAATGGAAGAAGAAACTTTAAAAAAGAATATAAGTGTATCAGCACGTGAAGGTACGGATATGATAGAAATTGATGTGATTAATACAAATCCAACATATGCAATGCAAATAGCTAATGAAACAGCAAAAGTATTTATGGCTCAAGTTGCGGAAATTTATAATATTAATAATGTTCATGTTGTAGATGAAGCTGAAGAACCTAAAACACCATCAAATGTTAATCATACTAGAGATGTAATAATATTTGCATTTGTAGGAGTAGTAGTTTCAGTAATATATGTATTAATAGCAAATATGTTAGATAATACAGTGAAATCAAGAGAAGAAGTGGAAAGGTTGTTTAAGATTCCAGTCATTGCAGAAATACCATTAGCAACAGTAGAAAAAGGAGGTAAAAAATAATGAAAAAAGAGTTAATAGCACAAAGAGATCCAAAATCTCCAATTTCTGAAGTTTTTAGAACATTAAGAACAAATATACAATTTATGAATAGTGGAAAAAAATTAAGAATAATACAAGTAGCATCTACTTTTCCAGGAGAAGGAAAAAGTTATGTTTCTTCAAATTTAGCAGTAACATTTGCCCAAGCAGGTAAAAGAGTAATAATAATAGATGCAGATATGAGAAAAGGAAGATTATATTCAATCTTTGGTGCATCTCCAAGACCTGGGCTTTCAAATTATTTATCTGGAATGGATGCAGATGAAAATGGAAATTTAGATATTTCAAGATATATTCAAAGAACAGAAGTAGATAACTTATTACTAATTGCAGCAGGAAATATTCCACCAAATCCATCTGAATTATTAGTTTCAGAACAAATGAGAAATTTATTAGAAGAATTAAAAGAAGTATGTGATATTGTAATAATAGATGGAACACCATGTGCATTAGTTGCAGATTCAGTAATTCTATCTAGAATAGTAGATACAACAGTTATTGTTACAGCATGCAAAGAAACAAAAAAAGATAATTTAGATAAAATTGTAAAAAATATAAAACAAGTTGGTGGAAATATTGCAGGAATTGTATTAAACAAAGTTCCAATATCTGCTAAAAAATATAATGAAAATTATTATTATGGTTCAACTTCAATGTCTAGTATGCCAAAATCAAAAGCAAGAATGAAGGAAAGCACTAAAAATGCAGAACTATTAAAAAGAAGAACTACAAGAAGTGTAGCACAAAATTTAGGACAAAATATAGCTAAGCCAGTAATAACCAATACACAAATAGAAACAAAGAAAGATGCAGGTGATCTACCAAAACCAAATTTTGGTCAAAATACAAATTCGGAAAATAATAGTGCATCAGTAGAAACAGCAAATGATATATTAAAAAAAGTAAATTCATATTTAGAACAAGAAAAAAAGAATTTAAACTAACAAGAGAGGAAACAAGAAAATGATAGACTTTCATACACATATATTACCAAATATAGATGATGGATCAAGAAGTATAGATGAAACATTTAATTTAATAAAAGAAGCAAAAGAAGTAGGTTTTGAAGGAATAGTATTAACTTCACACTATATAGAAAATTATTATGAAACAGATGTACCAGAAAGAG
>CAJFQT010000037.1 GCA_904419095.1 uncultured Clostridia bacterium
CTAAATATCCACAAGTTGATGAAAAATATATAAATTCAGATATTCTTTCAGAAGTAGAGGAAACAAGAAAAATAATAAATCTTGGATTAATGCTTAGAAATTCAAAACAATTGAAAGTTAAGCAACCACTTGAAAAAATGTATATATGCACAAAAGATAATATAGAAAGCTTGTTAGAAAGCTATGGTAATATAATAAAAGAAGAATTGAATATTAAAGATATCGAAGTTATTGAAAATACAAATAATATCAATGTTCAATATTTAGTAGTTAATTTCAAAGAAGCTGGAAAATTATTAAAATCAAGAATACAAGAATTTAAACAAAGAGTTACTGAAATGAATGAAAATGAAATGAAAGATTTAGTAGAAATGTATAATGATGAAAAAACAAAATCTGTTGAAGTAGAAGGATTTGGAGAAATACCAAAAGAAGCATTTTTAATAAATGAAAAACCAAAAGAAAATATTGTTTTAATAAATGAGAATAAGTATATAGTTGCCTTAGATACAACACTTAATGAGGATTTAATTGTAGAAGGTCTTGAAAGAGAAGTAACTCGTACTATTCAAGTGCTAAGAAAAGAAGCAGGATTTAAAATCGAACAAAGAATTAAATTAGGAATAGAAACAGATGGAAAATTATTAAGTAAAGTAATAGAAAAATATATAGAAAATATTAAATCTGAAACATTAACAAATGAATTTCTAAATAAAAAATTAGAAAATTCCGATATTGAAAAAACATTAGATTTTAATAATGAGAGTATTACTATATCATTAAAAGGCTTATAAATAAAAGAGTTCATTTTGAACTCTTTTTATAATTTATTGACAAAATAATGAAAAAGTGTAATAATTATGTAAAAAAGAAAATCGATAAGAAAAGAGGAAATAAAATGAGCAAATACTATTTTACATCGGAAAGTGTTACAGAAGGACATCCAGATAAATTATGTGATACAATTTCAGACTGTATATTAGATGAATATTTAAAACAGGACCAAAATGCTAGAGTAGCTGTAGAAACATTTGTCTCAGGAAATAAAATAACAATAGCAGGGCAAATTACAGCAAAAGGTAATGTTAATATCGAAAAATTAGTGAGAGAAAAAATAAAAGAAATTGGATATGATAATGAAAAAATAGATATGGATTACAGAAATTGTAAAATAGAGGTTGATATTACAAGACAGAGTCCAGATATTGCATTAGGTGTAGACATTGGAGGAGCAGGAGATCAGGGAATTATGTTTGGGTTTGCATGTGATGAAACACCAGAATATATGCCATATGCTATATCAATGGCACATAGGCTATCAAAAAGATTAACAGAAGTAAGAAGAAATAAAGAAATTGAATATATAAGACCAGATGGAAAAACACAAGTAACGGTTGAATATGAAGATTACAAACCAAAAAGAATAGAAACAATACTAATTTCTACACAACATAATGAAGAAATTAGTCAAGAAAAGTTAAAAAATGATATTATAGAAAATGTAATTAAAGTAGTCATTCCAGAAAATATGATAGATGAAAACACAAATATCTATGTAAATCCAACAGGAAAGTTTGTAATTGGTGGACCTTTAGGTGATACAGGATTAACGGGTAGAAAAATTATTGTAGATACATATGGTGGATATGCAAGACATGGTGGAGGAGCTTTTTCAGGAAAAGATGCAAGTAAAGTAGATAGATCAGCTGCATATATGTTAAGACATATAGCAAAAAATATTGTTGCAAATGGATTTGCTAAAAAATGTGAAATACAAATTTCTTATGCAATTGGTATGAAGGAGCCATTGTCTATTAATGTAAATACATTTGGAACAGGAACTATATCAGAAAATGAGCTTATTAAAAAAATAAAAGAAAAATTTCCACTAACACCAGATGGTATTATAAAATATTTAGATTTAAATAAACCAATATATTCTTTAACAACTAATTATGGACATTTTGGAAAAAATAATTTGCCATGGGAAAAGGTAATTGAATTATAATATTGACTAAAAAAGAGCTTTGAGCTCTTTTTTTAACATTCTTAGTGTAAATAAAAAACATCTAATAAAAGCATATTGCATTTTATGTAAAATTATGGTATTATACAATTGTAATGCTTAATTATAAAAGTGGCAAATTTAGAAGAGCGGATGTATTTAGAGAAAATTAAAAAGAAGGAGATGAAAAAATGATAATAGGTTATACTGCAGGAGTATTTGATTTATTCCATGTTGGGCATTTATTCTTATTGAAGAATGCAAAAAAAATGTGTGATACATTAGTTGTAGGAGTAACAACAGATGAATTAGCTTTATACAAAGGAAAGAAACCTGTAATACCATTTGAGGAGAGAATGGAAATTGTAAGAAGTTGTAAGTATGTAGATTTAGTAGTTCCACAAAATAATATGGATAAAGTTAGAACTTGTAAAATGTTAAATGCAACAGTATTATTTGTTGGAGAAGATTGGTATGGAACTGACAAATGGAAAAAATATGAGGAAGAATTAAAAGTAGAAGGAGTTAAGGTAGTATATCTTCCACGAATTCAAAAACATTCATCAACTGAAGTAGCAAGAAAATGTATAGAAAGAGAAAAAAATAAGAAAGAGTAGGGGGAACATAATGGAAGTAGATAAGAAATATTGTATGAGTTCCTTTTTGATGTATAGAGCTATCGTAGATGAAACAAAAAGTTTTTCAAAGAAATATAATCCACATCATTTCAAAGTAGATTTTCCAAGAATTCCAATATCAAATAGTTTACAATTGGAAAATTCAATAAAAGATATGATGAAAGAGTGGACGAAAGATGGAAAAGCAGCTTTAGCACTTTCAGGAGGAATTGATTCTGCTATTTTAGCGAAATTTATGCCAAAGGGAAGTAAAGTATATACATTTCAATGTATAGTACCAGGAAAAAAAGTTACAAATGAAGTACCACAGGCTTCAAAATATGTAAAAGAATGTGGATTAAAACACGAAGTAATAGAGATATATTGGGAAGATATGGAAAAATATGCACCAATATTAATGAATAGTAAAGGAGCTCCAATACATTCAATAGAAGTTCAAATTTATAAAGCTGCTCTAAAAGCTAAACAAGATGGATATGAAAGATTAATTTTTGGAGAGACAAGCGATATAAATTATGGAGGATTAGATAAATTTTTCTTTAAAGAATGGACTTTTGGTGATTGGATGGAAAGATACTGTTATGTAATGCCATATTTAGCATTGAAAGACTATGAAATAGTTGATGAGCCGATAAGATTATATGAAAAAAATGGAATAATAGACGTTCATGAATTTTTGAGAAACTTTACATTAAAAACAAGTATGGGGAGTTATATAAATGCTTGTAAGTGTGCTGATATTGAATTTAAAAGTCCATATCTAATGACATTTATGTCAGAACCACTTGATTATAATAGAATACAGAAAGGTGAGAGTAAATATTTAGTAAGGGAAGTATTTCAAAGATTATATCCTAATATGGAAGTACCTGTGAAAATCTCTATGCCTAGACCTATGGCAGAATGGTTTGCGAATTGGAAAGGACCAACAAGAAAAGAATTTTGGCCACAATGCACAAAAGATATGAATGGTGATCAAAAATGGTTAGTATGGGCATTAGAAAAATTTTTGAATATATGTGATGAATAAGAATATGTTAGTACTGTTTGAATAAAAATAATTTTAAAATAAATTTGGAGGGAGTATTAAAATGATTAAAAAAGTTGAAAGAATAAAATCAGTAGATGGAAGTAGTAAATATTTATTTAATGATGGAAATAGTGAGAAAGGAAATTTTGAAGCATTATATTTTTATCCAGTTGACAATGTAGAGAAAAGTTCAATTTGTATATCAACACAAATTGGATGTGCTGTAGGTTGTGCATTTTGTGCAACAGGAAGATTAGGACTAACTAGAAATTTAAAAAGTGCTGAAATGATAGAAGCAATAAATAAGATATTAGAGGATGAAAAGAATGATGGAGAAGATATTGAAAAATTAGATTCAATTGCTCTAATGGGAATGGGAGAACCATTGCATAATTATAATGAGGTAAGAGAATTTTATCATCAAGCTATGAAATTATTCAATGTAAGACATATTTCTCTATCAACATCAGGTGTTACTGATAATATTATTAAATTAGCTGATGATGATACTAATTTTAATTTATTATTTTCATTACATTCACCATTTAATGAAGAAAGAGATAAATTGATTCCAATAAATAAAAAATATCCATTGGAAGGTGTTATTAAGGCTTGTGAATATTATTATAATAAAAAACAAAAAGATTCTTTGAATCTAAAAATAAAAGCAAGTTATTTATTAATGAAAGATTTTAATGATACTGATAGACATGTTAAAGAATTAATAAAAATACTAGATAAAGATATTTTCAAAGTTCAAATTCTATTATATAACGAAAATGAAGATTTACCATTTAAAAGACCTAGTATAGAAAAAGCAAGAGAGTTTGAAAGAAAATTAAATGAAAGTGGATTAGAAACAAAAATTAGTATTAGTAAAGGACAAGATATAGCAGGAGCATGTGGTCAAATGGCAGGAAAAAGAAATAAAAATTTTAAATAAGAATAAGAGTGCTATAAGAATTGAAATAAACAACAATTGCAAAAACTATTTTTTTAGAAAGATATAATTGAATTTTTAAAACAAAAAATCCAGCTCGATAAGAGTTGGATTTTTTGTTTTTGGGGTTTCTAGTTTATACCCCACTTATTTTTACTTATGAAACAACATAGAACGGAAACCTGCAATATTCACTTTGGTTGTTGGTGGTTCTCTAAAATATCTATCACCAATTGGATAATCACGTCCATTTACACGATAGTGACCACCTCTGAGAACGATTCTGTCAGTATTATGTTGCTCTTGAGTAAATTCAAGAACATTACCAGCTAAATCGTTGATATTATAGATTGACCATTCAGGATGTGAACCAGTAGGTAACAATTGGGCAAGTCCATCATTAGAATAGAACTTATCATTATTTGCATAATTACCGAGATAAGTAGAATCATCTAAGATTTCGCCTTTGGTTTTTATTCCACTTTGAATAATCCATTGACAGATTGAGTCATATCCAGAACCAAGCATTAGACAATGATCAATGTCGTCTGAATTGGTTTTGAATGTTGATTCAAAATCTTTTGCTTGATTATAAGATAATTCAACTAAAGGAATATTACCAGTTTTAAATACTACTTTTCCGCTTTCAAGTGATGCAGTATTCCGAGAAGTATAAAATCCTTCCCAATATAAGATACTCTCAACAATATTTTGAGGAATATCTTCATGCCAACCAGTAGAAGAAAAGTCATAGTTATACCAATTTCTTAATCCTAATTTAGAATTAAAGGATAAACCATCTAAAGTACCATTTTCTTCTAACCAGCCTACGGGAACCCAAACAAATTCATTACCAAATTTGTCTGAGATAACAAAGCCATTATTCCAACTGCCTGTTACATAAGTAAAACCATTCGGTATAAACGGTTTCATAAAACGATCAGTTGATGTTGTTAAATTTGTCCGTTTTTCTTTCATAGTGAAATAACCTCCTAAAGTATATAATAATGTATTTATACATATAATAAATTATACATCAATCAACATAAAAAGTCAATATAAATCTTGAATAACAAAGCAAACAAAATACTAACCAAATAAATTTATTTGATTAGTATTTTGTTTAACGACTGAGAAAGATTACCACTGTGAATTGTGATTTTTTTATCTCTTTTTTTGCATACCATATAAATGTATTGTAGACTGATTAATAAAAGTTTTATTTTCACTTTTTAACTTAGAATAATATAGAAGTATTTCTGGATCAATTATATCAATATTATCATTTAATTTTTCTATATCAATAACGCGATTAAACAAAAAATTTGGTGTAATATTTAGTATATTACATATATTTATAATTAAAGGGATACTACCAGAGGTAATTCCTCGTTCTAATGAACTAATATAATTGGTAGAAACATCGCACTTTTCTGCTAAATTTTCTTGAGTTAATCCCATTTTTAATCTTGCCAATTGAATATTATTTCCAATATATTTTAAATCTTTATTTTTGTTCATAATTAATCTCCTTTTATAAATGATATAAGAAAAGTTGTACAAACAGAACAAACATATATTGACATTATGGCAAAAATAAAATAAGATTATAAGTTTATTTGATAGATCTTGTCTTGACATTTTTAATTGTTCTCTATATAGTTTAATCTCTGGCCAACAACATTTAATTTACCATCTAATGAATCAAAATACTTTCTATTATTCAATGAACAATCACCTCCATAATTTTTTAACAATATTTAAATAATTTTACCATTTGCCTAAAAGCAAAAAAATAAAAATAGACGGAATTAGTACGGAGAAATGACATATTTCGACATATAAATTGAAATAAAATCTTTATAATTAAAGATTGTTGTAAATGTAAAAATAATTGAATTAATAATTTTTTAAAAGTTAAATTATAGTGATACTCCTTTTAAGATTTATTGATATAAATCTTAAGTTCTTAGAAGAGGGAGTATATGGTATATATTAAATAATAAAGAAAAAGCAGCATTAGTAATAATAGCAAGAAGAAAAAATTGATGGGGAGCTTTGTGCCTCTAACTTTGAAAAAGTATTTGACGATCCAAATTTAATAAAACTTTCAAAAGCATTACCTAAAAAAGAAAGGTTAGTGCTTTTTTCTTATTATATGGAAGAAGATGAAAATGGAGAAATAAATGAAAAGACTGACAAAATAGTAGTAAAGGAATTAAATATAAAACCAGATACAGCACGAAAAATAAGGAAAAGAGCATTAGCAAAGTTGAAAAAGAATATTTAAAATTGAAAGGAAATGGTAAAAATGATTTTTAAAAATTTTAATATGACAGATGATGAAGTAATGGAAATTATATCTACATACGATAATTTATTAAATAGATATAGCAAAATAAATGGGAAAGTAGATGAAGATTTAAAACAAGAAATTACAAAAGAAATTTATATAACATTAACAAAAAATAGGGAAAGACAAAAAAATTAAAAAAATTTTAAAAATTTGTCCGATTTTACATCTCAACTAAAGACCTTAATTAATGAAAGGAGTTGAAAAAAATGTATCAAAAATTAACAAAATACTTAAAAAAGAAAAAAATACAAATGATACAGAGGAAAAGAGTAAATAACTTTAAAAAGCGAATTTTAAAAGCTCAAAAACATAAAGAAAAAATGAGAAAAAACAGCTCATTAGTTTCATCAACTTAAAAAAGTGTTAGCAAAAAGTTAAGTAAATGAAGGAGAGATACTAATGAAGAGTCATAGCAATACAATAATAAATAAATATTTTATAGATAAATTAAAACCTGTAGAAATAGCAAAAGAACTTAATATTTCTAAAAGTGCAGTTACACAAGTTTTACAGAAAGATAAGAGATACCAGAAAGAAAAAATAAAAAGAATAGAACAAAATAAAGAAAATCATAACGAGAAAACAAAAAAGTATATGAAACTCAAAAGAGAAATAATGAAAAGAAAAAAAGACAAAGATAACATTGATTTAAAGAGTATGCACAATCAAGCAACAGCAGAATTTTCAAAAAAGAAAAGAATAACTAATATGGCTTATAGAAATTGGAACAAAACTGCATTTACATATAACGAAAAAAGAAAAGGATACGAATTTAGAAAAGAACTTGGTAGAAGTTATGATGTTCCGAAATTTATAAAAGTGGAGGTGTAAAGTGGGAAATTTATATACTTATAAACAAGTAGAAGCATTTGCATTAATTGGATTACATAATTTATTAAATTCAGCAAATAAAGACAAGATTAACTTAAATACTTTTAAAATGTTTTTAGATCCATTAGAGAAGTTACATAGTAAAGAGTTTGCAATAAATTATGCAAATAGTTTATTAGAAGAAGAAAATAAAAAATAACAGATAGAGGTGATTTTATTGGAATTTATAGATTCAGCACATAAAGAGTTTTATGCGAAAAAATTAGATGAATTAAAAAAGTTCAGTAAGACCGATGTTTATTATAGATCACTTGTATATACATTAGGTATTTGTGAAACAACAAGAGATCATTTTTCAAGTATCTTTGATATTAAAGAAGGAATGATAAATATCAATAGCATAGGAAGTGCATGGCAGACAGGTACGTCAGAGAAAGTAACACGAATGGCTTTTTGTTTATGGAATCGCTGTATGTATGATAGTGAAGAAGATAGAGAAGAAGGAAAAATGTCAAGTGGATATAATCCAAGTGAAGTTTTTTGTTGCTCTTATGCACCATATTTTTGGGAGGCTATAAAAATTCGTTATCCAGAATATACAAGATATAATGAAAAGGAAAAGCAAAAACAATTTGCAGTGTATAACTGGGTAGGGAATATAGAACAAATCGAAAATTATGTTGAAGAAAAAATTGAGAACACAGAAGATAAAAAAGTAGTTGCTTTATATATTAGAACAAATTTAACCAATAGTAATGAGGTTAATTTAGATATTTATTCACAAAGAGATAAATTAGAAGAATTCTGTAAAAAAAATAATATCAAAAATAGAATATATTATATAGATGTTAGAAAAAGTGGATTAGATAAAAATAGAAAAGCAATGAATCAGATGATAAGTGATAAAAAAGTAAAATGATCAATATTCAATAAACATTTTTAATGGTTTTATAAATAAAAGAATACATCATACTTTTTTATTCATAAAAAAATATTTATTACATAATAATTGAGTATGAGGTGTTTAACATGAAAAATGAAGAAAAAGAAACTGAAACTAAAGAGAAAAAGAGTAATGATTTGAAGTTCTCTGTCATTTTTAAAAAAGATGGGGAGAGTTTTCAAAATGTTATGGAAAAAATTTTAATGAGCAAAATTATTAAAAATCAGTAAAAACCTTGATATTAAGCTGAAAATGAGTTATAAATATAAATGTCAAGGTGTTTATAATAGTTAGGAGGCTATTTTGAACATCAAAGAAAATAATCAAGAATATAATGCTGCAATTTATATTCGATTAAGTAAGGAAGATGGTGATAGAGAAGAAAGTGAAAGTGTTACTAATCAAAGAAAAATTTTAAAAGCATTTGCAAAAGAAAATAAATATAAAATATATGATGAATATGTTGATGATGGTTATACTGGTACAAATTTTAATAGACCAAACTTTAAAAGAATGATAAAAGATATTGAACATAAAAAAGTAAATATGGTAATCACAAAGAGTTTATCAAGACTAGGAAGGGATTATATCGAAACAGGAAGGTATATTGAAACTTATTTTCCAGAAAATGAAGTAAGATATATTGCTATACTTGATGATGTAGACACATATTTAGACAGAAATTGTGATACTGTTGCATTTAAAAATATAATGAATGATTATTATGCAAAGGAAACTTCTAAAAACATAAAAAAGACAAAGAACAAGAAAAAATTAGAAGGTTTTTACTATACATCGTATGCACCATTTGGATATAAAAAAGTTAGTAAATCTGGAAATTTAGAAATAGATGAAGTTCAAGCAGAAATTGTAAGAAAAATATTTAATCTATTTCTTGAAGGAAAAGGCACTTATCAAATAGCAAGAATATTGACAGAAGAAGGAATACAGACACCTGGATTACAAATGAAAATGACAGGTGTAGTGAATAATATAACTAATACTACAGATAAATGGAATCATAACACAATAAGAAGAATTTTATCAAACCAAATTTACATTGGAAACTGTGTGCAAAATAAAAAGAAAAAGATTAGTTATAAAAGCAAGAAAATGATTGCATTACCAGAAGAAGAACATACAATTACTAAAAACCATCATAAACCAATTATTCCTATTGATAAGTGGGAGTTAGTACAAAAAATGTTAAAAATACATAAAAACGCAAAAATAAGAGATACAGATGTGTTATTTAAAGGATTATTGTATTGTACTCATTGTAATAATAGGTTATCAATTAGAACAAAAGTAGACCATAATAAATCAGGGGATGTAACAAGAAGATATATTTTATGCAATACAGCAAACAAAAAATTCTCAAACAAAAGTTGTTACAAAAGATATATTAATTATGATATATTTGAAGAACAAGCTATTTCTAAAATTTCAGAAATATTAGAATTATACATAAATTCAAATGCTTTTAAAAATGAAGATGCTTTACAAAAAATACTAGAATCACAAAGTAACAAAGGTAATATATTAAGAAAAATAGAAAAATTAAATAAAGACTTGGAAAAAGTTAATAAAAAAGTTACCACTCTTTACAACGATAAATTAAATGGATTATTAGAAGAACAAGACTTTAAACTTTTTTCCGAGAATTTAATAACAGAACGCCATAGAATTGAAAAAATATTAAATGAAACTCAAAGGGAATTAGATAATTATGAGGATGATGGAATTAGTAATAGAATAAAATCGGACATGCAGAAAGTTATAAAAAAATTATTAAAAAATAAAGAATTTAATAAAGAAACCATAAATCAGTTAGTTAATAGAATAGAAATAGACAAAGATAATAATGCAGTAATATATTTTAATTTTTATGAATTAAATTGTTTAGGAGGGCAAATAGAAAATGTCAAACAAGCAAGTAATTTATAATGTAGGAATATATTTAAGACTAAGCAAAGATGATGGGGATGATATAGAAAGTGAAAGTATTACTAACCAAAGAAATATTATTAATGACTATATAAAGAAGAATAATAATTTGAAATTTTATAATGAATATGTTGATGATGGTTATACTGGTACAAATTTTAATAGACCAGGATTTCAAATGTTATTGAAAGATATAGAAAATAAGAAAATAAATATGGTTATTACTAAAAACTTGGCAAGATTAGGAAGAAACTATATTGAAATTGGTAATTATATAGAGAAATACTTTCCAGACCATAGGGTTAGATATATCGCTTTATTAGATAATGTTGATAATTTTAAAGAAAGTGTAAGTAATGATTTTATTCCTATTAAGTCCGTATTTAATGAAAAATATTGTAGGGATACATCTATTGCAATAAAAAAAACTAAAAGAAAAAGAATGGAAGAAGGGTATTATGCTTGTAATACAGCACCATTCGGTTATAAAAAAGATCCAGAAAATCCAGGTAAATTAATAATAGATGAAGAAAGTAGCAAGACAGTAAGAAAAATATTTGAATTAAAATTGAAAGGCTATACTTGTAACCAAATAGTTAATTATTTAGACAAAAATAATTATATAACTCCAGCTGAATATATGAAAATTAGAGGGCAAGAACACATTAATAACAAAAACGTATGGCGAAGAAGTACAGTTACTCGTATCTTATGTAATCAAGTATATTTAGGACATTGTATAAGAGGAAAAACGCAAAATATTAGTTATAAATCTAAAGATAGAGTTTATGTAAAAAGAAATGATTTTATAATAACCAAAAATACACATGAACCTATAATATCAGAAGAAATGTTTGAAAAGATACATAACACTAAAAAGTATGGAGTAATTAGAGAATACAATAAATCAAATTACCTTTTAAAAGACTTAATATATTGTAAAAATTGTGGCAAAAAACTTATTTTTAAAAAAAGAAGAAATATAATAGAAATGTATTGTAGAAATAATGATGAAAATTCTAAATTATGTTCAAATGATTGTAAAATAGATTATAAATTACTTGAAAAGAAGGTATTAGAATATATATCTAAATTGTATAAAGAGTATATAAAAGATAATAAAGTGAAGGACAACCTTTATAAAAGATATATTAAAAATACTATAAATAAATTAGAAGAACAA
>CAJFQT010000038.1 GCA_904419095.1 uncultured Clostridia bacterium
ATATCTCCATTAAATTATTTTTTTAATTCTTTTGAATAATATATTAAATCTGTGCATATTAAATTATCATCTTTTATTTCTTTATTATAATTGTCGATAAAGAAATTTTTAATAGTTTTTTCGTATTTGTCAAAACCTTGTTTTACATAGAATGGTATATTGTTTTCTGTTGTTCCAACAATCATCTTTTTATATCTTATCTTATAATTATCCACTAAATACTTAATCATCTTTTTTGCATAGCCTTTTTCTCTGTAGTTTTCTTTTGTTGCTATATTTTTTAATTCTACAGTATCATTATCTGTTTTTGTTACTACAGCAACACAAACAAGCTCATCTTGATATGTTAACACAAATAATTCTCCATCATCTAAATATTTGCTAATCATTTCTTTGCTTGGATCTGCCTCAAGAAGTAGCTCTAAATATTGTTCTTTATTATCTCTTTCCTTTTTTATATTGATTGAATGTTTAACCGGTAAAAATTCAAAACCATCTGGTAATTTTGGCATTTCTTGATTGTGGCTTAAATATCTACTTTCCTCTGAAAATATACACCCACAATATTTCTGCATATATAACCCTAGCTCTCTAGCTTTTGCTTGTCCTTCTCTAAAGCCTACTCTAAAATCTCTATATAAAAAGTTCAAGTCATAAACTTTAGCAATTCTTTCTGCTACTTCGCATATTCCTTCGTGATTTTGATATGGACTTACTAATAATGTAGTTGTAAATGTATCATATCCATTTTCTTTTGCGAATTTTGCTGTTTGTTCTAGTCTTATAGGATAACAGTAATTCATACATCTATTGCTTAAATCTCCTATTACATTTTTGCAGAAATTATCTAATCCGTAATCTTCTTCAAAAATCGCTTCTACATTTATGCTTTTTGTGTATTCTTTTAATGTATCTCTTCTTGCTTTATATTCCATATATGGATGTATATTTGGATTATACCAATAGACTGTTGGTTCTATTTCTTCTTTTCTTAAACTGTCTATGCAGTACACACTACATGGTGCACAACATGTATGCATTAATAACTTCATCTATTTTTTCATCTCCTACTCATAAATTTTAATTAACTCTTTCAATGTTTACTTACTCTCTAAAACAACATATCCTTCAAATTCTTTTATATTAAATTGTTCTTCTAAATTTTCTATTCCGTATTTATTTTGATTTTGTTTTATATCTTCAAATATATTGTCATTTACGAGATATACATTATGGCTGTTTGCTTCTAGCTCATTTATATTTATAAAATGATAATTTTTAAATGTTTTTACTTGTCTAAATGCTCCTCCTTCATTGTAATACTCTACTGTATTTACAAAATCATTTGTGTTGTATTTTGTGTAAAATAGCACATAGATATATGGTTCTTTTATTGAATTTGTTATGTATATTTCTTTTCCTTCTAAACTATTTACATATTTAATTGGTTCTTCTAGATTGTCTTCAAATGTTTTATATGTGTTTGCATCTTCTTTAAAATATGTGTTTAAAAATAGTCCAAAACTTAAAATATATATAATTAATAATGATATAGCAAATGCTTTTCCTTGTTTTGCCACTTCTTCTATTCCTATAACTGTGTAGAAAATTATTGGAAAAAATATTATGTTTAATCTATTTATGTTTGGTTCACATATAAATGATAATAATAGTGCTACTATTAGCCATATTCCCATGAAATATCCATATTGTATTTCTTTTCTGTGTTTTATTGCAATAATTATTCCAATAATAGTGAATATTGTAGAAAAAACATAAATTGTTCCAAATGGCCATATTGAATTCCAAGGTAAGTCATCTACTTGCTTGAATATTATTTTTATACTTTCTGAAAAGTTTGTTATACTATTTTGTAAAAATTCACTTGAGAATATTGATGTTATTTCTTCATATCTATTCACTTCCATTCTTGGAATTGTCATAAATGGTAAGTTTATTGCTGGTAAATCAAATGTGTTTATTATGACAAATATAATAATTGGTAATGATATTATTCCTATTATTAGTAAATTGATTATTGCTTGTTTTATGGTTATTTCTTTTCTTTTTACTAAGATACATAGTATTGGTATGAAAAATAATGGTAAAAAGAAATAGGATGTCCCATATGCATATGCTGTTAATCCTGCAAAAATATATCCAAATATTTGATATATTCTTTTTTGATCTTGTAATCCTTTTATTATTAAGAATACTGATAATAATATTAAGTCTGGAAATAGATTTGATTCTAATCCCCATCTTGATTTCATAATATGCCATGGACATATTGCTAAAAATATAAGTCCTATTATTGCAACTTTTTTGTTTGTCATTCTTTTTAGCAAACAGTAAAATATTCCTAAACTTATTCCTCCTATTATTGCCATTGGTAATCTGATTGAAAATGTGGTTAATCCAAATATGGCTATAAATGGCATCATTAAATAGCTTAGTAATGCATTTTGTCCGCTTCCCCATGCTACTAAGAATACTGGTAAGAAGTTTCCATTTCTATCAATTCCGTAGTTTAGAATTGAAAAAGCTTCATATCCTGCAGATGCTTCGTCAACATTTAATGCATTTGGATATTTATCTATTCCAATGATTCTTACTAGTACTCCTATTAATATTATTATTGCTATCATTATTTGTGGTATATATTGTTTAATATCTTTTTTTTCATATTTTTTTATTAAATCTAACATACATTTCTCCTGAATAATTTTTATAATATTATATATATCAATATACTCAGTATTAATTTAATTAAAATTTAATCAAGTACATATGAATTTATCTTTGTTATTTTTAATACTTATAGTTTAATTTAATGATATTTTTTTAATGTTTCTTATTATTTATTTTTTATATACATCATAAATTGAAATTTCATCTATTTTATTAAAATTATCTTTCACATAATTTACTACTTCTAATGGTGTTTGCCAATTTTGTGAAAAGTTATCATTTCTTATTAAAAATAAATTATTATCATCTTTGCTTTGTTCTTCTACTTTTTTTATTAGCCCTTCTTCTCCGTCTTTGCCGATATTTCCTTTTAAAAACATATCATAATCTTTATTATATATGTCTAGTGGAATATTATATACTGCCGCTTCTGCATCTAGGATATACACCTTTTTTCCATTTTCTACTTGTTCCTTTATATATGAATCAATTTCATTTATTCTTTGCAATAAATAATCTTCTATTTGTATTCCACTATAATGTTTTATGTTGTGAGTTTTTTCTTGGTTATAGTAGTCTATGTAATTTGTTATTGTGTTTGTTGTTACATTTACAAATAATAACAAAAATATTATTAAAGATGTGATTTTGTATAGCCTCTTTTTTCTTTTTAAATTTACTTTTGAGTATAGCCATTTTCCAAATACTCCAAAAATTAGATATATGCCTGTTAACCAAATTACATATGTTGCAATAATAAAATGTATGACATCTGAAATTGGGTATAGTAAAATTAGCATTGGTATAGCATAAATTATTAATGGCAATAAATTTCTGTTTTCTCTTTTACTTTTTTTTATGAAAATTGCTGATATTATAATTATAAGAATTACTGCTATTAAACTTCTAGCTAATAATTTAATAATAAAATTACTATCTGTATAAAGTCTTTCATATGATATGCTATTTTTAAAATGTGATATTCCTTTTATTGCATAATCTATAAAATCACCTATTGCTCCATTTACTAAAAGATATATAAATAGTATAAGTATTGGTATTAATATTCCTATTATTCTATATATACTACATTTTAGTGCATTTTTTATCATTGGCTTGTTTCTAACCCATATTAGTGGATATATTACTGAAAATACTGCAACTACTGCTCCTACACTTTGTTTTGTGCATATTGCAAGTCCTGCGATTACTCCTATGCATATATTTATTTTTTTGTTTTGCTTTAAATCATTTAAAATTGAATATCTTTTCGTATTTTCTGTGCTTTCATCTTTACTTTCTTTATTTGTAAAGTTTATTTCTATGTTTATCATGATTAAAACTAATAGCAATACAAAAAAATTGTAATCTAAGCAAAAATAGTTTTTATATAGCAGATATAATAAAAATGTAGAAATTAAGCTAATGTTTGTTTCTTCAAATGTTTTTCTTAATATATTAAATGTTAAATATAGTATACCTGCATTTATTATTGCTGAAAATATTCTATCAACAATTACTTCATTGCCAAAAATAAATAAAAATATAGAGTTTATTATTGGCAAAAATGGTGTTGTTATCATGCTTATTTCTTTATATGGAATTAGTCCACTTAATAATGCTCGTGCAGTATTATAGTTCCATATTTCGTCTAAGTTTTCTATTGGTTTTAATACTAGTATTGAAAAAATTGCAAATATAAAAAATATATAAACTAAATATTCTTTTTTTGCAATTTTTTGTATTTTTGATTTTAGTGTTTGCATTTTGCTCACTTTTGTTCCTTTCTCAGAGTGAAAATACATTACTCTGGATTATATTCATATCCTAAATGTTTATATGCTGGTGGTAATACTTTTCTTCCTCTTAATGTTCTTGCTATGAATCCTATTTGAATTAGATATGGCTCATATACATCTTCAATTGTGTCAACTTCTTCTCCAACTGTTGCAGCTAATGCTTCTATTCCTACAGCTCTTCCTGAATATTGTACTATCATTGTATCTAATAATTTTCTATCTATTTCGTCTAAGCCTAATTCATCTATTTCTAATTTGTTTAATGCTATTTTTGTTATTTTTAAATTAATGTTTCCATCTCCTAAAACAGCTGCATAATCTCTTACTCTTTTTAACAATCTATTTGCAATTCTTGGTGTTCCTCTTGATCTTCGTGCTATCTCTGTTGCTGCTGTTTCTTCTATTTGGACATTTAAGATATTTGCTGATCTTTTTACTATTTTTGTTAAGTCTTCTACTGAATATAATTCTAGTCTATGTACTATTCCAAATCTGTCTCTTAGTGGTGTTGTAAGTGAACCTGCTTTTGTTGTTGCTCCTATTAATGTAAATTTAGGTAAGTCTAGACGAATTGACCTTGCACTTGGTCCTTTTCCTATTATTATATCTAGTGTGAAATCTTCTAATGCTGGATATAATATTTCTTCAACGCTTTTGCTAAGTCTGTGTATTTCGTCTATAAAAAGTACATCAAATTCTGATAAATTTGTTAATAATGCTGCTAAATCTCCTGGTTTTTCTATTGCTGGTCCTGATGTAATTTTTATGTTAGAATTCATTTCATTTGATATAATGTTTGATAATGTCGTTTTTCCTAGTCCTGGTGGTCCATATAGTAAAACATGATCTAGTGGTTCTCCTCTTTTTTTGGCTGCTTCTATATATATTTTCATATTTTCTTTTATTTTATCTTGACCAATGTATTCATCTAGTGTTTTTGGTCTTAAGGAATTTTCTAATCTTTCTTCTTTAACATCTTCTAATTCTGGGTTTATTATTCTTTCTTCTTCCATGTTTGATTTCATTCCTTGTATTTATATATTTAGGTTTTTAATTAAGGATTCCTATAAACCTTTGATTTGTTATTGTATAAAGAGTTAATTTTTTATAATAGTTCTTGTGAGACTTGTAAATATAAATTTTTTATTTTAAAAGGTTATATATTTGAATTGATTTAGAAATGTCTAATTCTGTTCTCATATTGTTTAAATATTTCTGTAATAATTCTTTTTCTTCTGTTGATAAGTTTTCTATGTCTATTGTCTCTCCTGTATTTCTTTCATACCAGTTTTCATCAAAGTAATATCTACTTGTTACTATTCTTTCATTATTTAAGCAAATGAAATCTTTTCTTGCAAACATATTTGTTCCCAATGCAAATTGTTCATCTAAGTCACATAAATATGCAAATGTTGGTTTTATATCAAGTTTGCTGACTGGCTTTTCTATTTTTAAATGTTCAATTCCTGGTATTTTCATACCACATGCTACTCTAATATAGTTTAATTTTATGTCTGTATCTGTTAAATTCGGATTTGTTTCTCTTAAATAGTCTAACATTTCATCATTATACATTTCTAGACCATTATGATCTCCATATAATAATATTACTGTATCATCATATAATCCTGATGCTTTTAACTCTTCTATAAATGTGCCAAATGCAAAGTCTGCATAGTTTACTGATTCTAAATAATTTCCAAAAAACGTTCCCTTATATTTTCCTACGTCTATTTGTACTTTACTAAAATCTTCTAATCCATCTAAACTAAAGTTAGTATGTGATGATGCAGATACAATGAATGATATAAATGGTTCTTGATAATTTTCTAATTTTTGTACTGCTTGTTTGTATAGTAATTCGTCTGATAAATATCCCATTATGTTTTCTGATGTGTCTTCAAATTTGTCTTTGAATTCTAAGTAGTCTACTGGTAATTTACTGTATACATTTCCTCTGTTCCAGAAATGGCTATAATTTCCATGCATGTATGATGTTGTGTATTCATCTTGTTTAAACATTTTGAATATATCATCTATTGTATTTCCTGGATATTTGCTAAATGACATTCCATTTTCCATCGGGTACATTGATGATATGCTTGAAAATTCTGAATCTGCTGTTGATGAATAGCTTTGCATAAACATATTTGAAAATTCTATGTTTTCTTCTAAAAATTTGTTTAAATTTGGTGTTATTTCTTTTCCATTTATTGTTTTATGTAATACAAATTCTTGAATAGATTCTAGTTGTAATATTATAATGTTTTTTCCTTTCATTGCTCCTTGTAATTCATAGTTACTGTCCCCATATTGAGTTTTATATTCTTGTTTTAGTATATCATAATCTTTTTCCATGTCTTCTTTATTTGTATAAATTGCCTGTTTTTTTATTTGAAATGCATTTTTTATGTCTGCAATATGGTACCCATATATGCTTGCTTTTTTTATTTGTAAATCTTTGTTATATGGATCTTCAAATGCTTTTGCTGAATATGTATTTCCTATGATTACATATATAAAAATTGCTAAACATCCTGAAATTATTCTTAAAATTTTTCCTTTTTTGTCTGATTTTCTTTTTTCTTCAACTTTTAAGTATTTAGAAATTATTAAGGCAAATATTATTATTAAATCTATAAAATATACTATATGTCTGAATTTTATAAGCATTGGTAATGTTGTCATTATCTCTTCTCCATATTGGAGGTTTGTAATTTGAGAAACTGATAAAACATTACTTGAATAAGCATAGTATAAATTATCTCCTAGTAATAAAATACTAATAATTAAGTCAAATGCTAGCGCAATAAATATTCTTTGCCTATTTGATAGTGTAAGACAAATTAATAACATTATTGTTATGAATGTTATACTTCCTATTATAATATTAAAATTTAGTTGTTCCCTAATCATTATTGTGTCTTGATAAAAAAATAATGTTTTTAGCATTATTGATATTCCAATTATGATAATAAAACCAACTGAATTGAATAGTTTGTTTATTAGTGTTTTTGTTTTTTTGAATTTTTCTAGTGAATTTTTTGGCAAATTAATTCCTCATTTCTTTTATTTTATTTTTCTTATTTTTTATCTGATTTTTTCAATTGATTTTTCTTTTGTGTTTATTCTTTATTCTATTTTTTTATATTTATGTTCTCATCATATTTTATTGTATAAATTTGCTTTATTTTTATTTTTTATCAAAATTTTTTAATGTTTAAATTTTTTCTATGAAATCGTCTATAATGTTTAGCATTTTTTTGTTATTTAATTTATATTCTTCTGGTTTGAATGTTGATATTTTTGAAATTGCTTCTTCTAATTCGTCTACACTTTTTATTCCTATGATATATCCTTTTGCTTGAAATAATTCTACGATTTCTGTTTGGTGATTGTTTACGTGTTCGTGATATTCGTGCATTCTTGGTACTGCTATTACTTTTTTTCCTAATTTTAATGAACTAATTATTGACCCTACTCCTCCATGCGTTATTATGAAGTCTGCTTTTTTTTGATATTCTTCTATTTTATCTCTTGGTATTAAGTCAAATATTTTCATATTTTCAGATTGGTATTTTGTATATCCAGCTTGCACTATTACTTCATCTTTTATTTTTCCTTTTTTTATTAATTCGTCTATTTTTTCAAGTAACCTATGAAAACTGTTATTTTGTGTTCCTAACATTACAAATATCATTAATATATCGAACCTCCATATACTGCTTTTGGATAAATTTTTAACATTTCTTCCCATTGTACAATAAATAAGTCTGCGATTGGATATATTAGTCTTCCAGTCGCTGTTTTTCTATTTGTGTTTGCAAATGTTTCTATATATATTATTTTGCTACCAAATATTTTTCCTAATATACACATTGGTCCTGCTGTATGTGTTCCTGTTGTTACTATTACTTTTGGTCTTATTTTTATATATAGAAATACTGTTTTAAAACATAAGTATAGGTATTTAAATATGTATGTAAATAATTTTGCTCTTGTTCCATATGGTAAGAAATAAAAATTTTTTCCGTATTTTTCTTTTAAATTTTCGTTTGCTTTGTCTTTTTCTGTTATAATGTATGAGTCATATTTTTTAAATAATGGTGATAGTTGTAGTAATTCATTTAAGTGTCCTCCTGTACTTGATATGAATAATACTTTTTTCTTTTTTTCTCTATTTTTCAATTAATTCACTTACCTTTTTATATATTTTATTGTTCTTGTATATTATATCTTTTTTTTGGCTTTGTGTCTAGCAAATTCAGCAAAAAAGAGAATTACTTTGTTACAATTTAGTATAGAATAAAAGTAATCAGTTTATATTAATTCTACATTATAATAAATAAAAAGTATTCCTAAAAATTAATTATAATCTTTTTTAAGAATACTTTTAAATAACAATTAAGTTAATATTCAATTTTCTGTATGTTTTAATTGATTGATTTGATTGCAGTTCCTACAATTGATGCTGCAAATATCATAGTAAAAATAAATAATATAACGATTAAAGCTGTTACTATAATTCCAATTACCATTCCAGCTGTTCCCATTCCTTTTGCAGCTTTTTTACGTCCTATTGCACCAAAAATTATTGCTGTTATAGAACATATAATTGCTAATAGCCAATTCATAAAGAAACAAACAATAGATGCTAACCCTAAAACTAATGAAGTTACGCTATATCCGTTATTTTCTTCATTTATAATTTGATTAGTTGCATAATTTTGTGTTTTCCATTCTTCTTTAGAAATTCCATCTGAAGTTAATACTTCCCCACTTAAATTTTTTCCACAATTTGTACATATTTTTGCATCATCTGGTAATTCTGTTCCACATTTTGGACATTTCATAAAACTTATCCCCCTTCCTAATTAAATATATTAGATATTTCTACTTATACTTTTTAAATTAATTAGTGTATAAGTTAACAAAACTTTTCTTTTGTAATATCCGAAACATCTTTCGGCAACATAATACAATTTTATATATTTTTTGTCAATAATTTTTATTTACTTACCTTAAATTCATAATTTTAAATTAGTAATAATACTTGAAAGCTCCTACTATAAATGCTATTACTAAACAAAATATAATAAGAATTAATACTGTTACAATTATTCCTATTATCATTCCTGCTGTTCCTAAATCTTTTGCTCCTTTTTTTCTTCCTATTATTCCAAATATTATAGCCAAAATTGAACAAGTTACTGATAGAATAATATTTATAAAAAAACATATAATTGAAGAAAGTCCTAAGATTAATGATGTGATGCTAAATCCATTTTCTTCTTTTTTTATTTCATTGCTTTGTATCTCTATTACAGTTTGTTTTTCCTGAAGTTTTTCTCCACAGTTCGCACAAAATTTATAATTATCTGGCATTTCTGAACCACATTTTATACATTTCATGATTATCTCCTCCTATTTTTTATATTTTGTATTATTTCATCCTACATTTATAATAACTTTTATTATTTTTTTTGTCAAATTAAAAATTTAACATTTATTTTAATTTTATTCATTTTTTATAAAAATTATATTATAATATTAAAAGTAGTTAAGTGTATTAAGGAATTTTTATATACTTATTTCTATATTTTTGTAAGGAGGAATTTTTCGTGAATAATTTTAAAGAAATGAATTTTGATGATTTTAATACTAGTCCATTTAGCAAAATAGGCAAGGAATGGATGCTAATTACTGCTGGCACAAAGGAGAGAATCAATACAATGACTGCTTCTTGGGGAGCTCTTGGTGTAATGTGGGGAAAAAATGTTGCTTTTACATTTATAAGACCTCAAAGATATACTAAAAAATTTGTTGATAATAATGAAACTTTTTCTTTGTGTTTTTTTCCTGAAGAATATAAAAAGGTTTTAAGTTATTTAGGCAGTGTTTCAGGAAAAGACGAAGATAAAATTTCAAAAACAAATTTAACTTTTGATTTTATTGATAATACTCCTTATTTTAATGAGGCATCTTTAGTTTTGGTTTGTAAAAAGTTGTACGTTCAAAATTTGAATCCAGAGTGTTTTGTTTTACCAGAGTTGGATAATAAATGGTATGAAAATAAAGATTATCACACTATGTATGTTTCTGAGATACAGAAAATTTATTCAAAGTAGATTTTAAAAATATTATTATTGAGGCGAAAATTTATTAAATGGTTAATTTTTTTATAAATAAGGAAACTAAAAAAGCTATATATTTAATATTTACATTTATTATTTTCGTATCTATTTTTGCTATGTATGGATATTTTCAATAGGATAATACGTTAATTTTTTCTTAGAAAAAAAATCAAAGTCATATTTTAAATTGACTTTGATTTTTGTGTATTTTGTTTTTACTATTATCCGAAAAATCCTCTTTTCTTTACAGGTGGTTGTTCATTCATAGTTTTAGCTAATTCAATCATTAAATCCCTTTGCTCTTTTGTCAATCTTTTTGGTACTTGCACATTAACAGTAAAAACAAAGTCTCCTTGTGCTGATGAATTAACATACTTAAATCCTTTATTTCTAATTGTAAATTTTGTACCTGTTTGAGTTCCTTCTGGTATTTTATATTTTTCTTTGCTTCCGTCAACCATTGGAATCTCAAGTTCTGCTCCTAATGCAGCTTGTGTAATAGTAACTGGAATATTACATAAAACATTATTTCCAGACCTTGTAAATATACTGTGTTTTTTTATTCTAACAGTAATATATAGGTCTCCATTAGGTCCTCCTTTTTGACCTGGATCTCCTTCGTTTCTAAGCACTACTGTTTGATTATTATCAATTCCTGCTGGAATTTTCACTCTTATTCTTGGTTGTTTTCTTACTGTTCCTTTTCCTTTACATATATCACAAACTTCTTTTATTATTTCACCAGTACCATGGCAAGTCGAACAGGTTCTAGTTGTTTGTACTTGCCCTAATATTGTGTTTTGGACTTGCCTTACTTGACCAGTACCTTTACAATCTGGACATTTTATTGGATTAGTTCCAGATTTCGCACCAGTTCCATGACAATTAGAACATGTTTCATTTCTTGTGATAATTACTTCTTTTTCTACTCCTAAATATGCTTCTTCAAAAGTTATATCCATATTTAAGTTTAAATCTGCGCCTTTTCTGGGTCCATTTGATTTTTTAGCATTTTGCCTTCCACCAAATCCACCACCAAAAAATGATGAAAAAATATCTCCTAAGTCCCCAAAATCTCCAAATCCATCAAATCCTGAACTTGTATATGAGTAATATCCATTTTGACCGCCAAAAGGTCCTCCACCTCCAAATCCTTGAGGTCCATCAGGT
>CAJFQT010000039.1 GCA_904419095.1 uncultured Clostridia bacterium
TATTAAATTATGAAAAAGGAAAATATAAAAAGGGCAAAAAAATAAAAGGCTGAAATTTTAATCAGCCTCAAGAGTGCGAGCTCTGCTCGCTTTGTTCTTCCAATATTAAAAGGAAAATATTTTAAAGTATATCATTATCAATTTCAGCTTTATAATAATGAACAGTAACTAATTTTAATGCCTCTTATAAGTATCTCTTGAAAGTAAAGTTGTACTTACTACTTGTCCGTTCTTCTTCAAAATTTTATAAGCTTCAGAATTTGTATAATTAGCGTTTTGGCTAGTTATTCTTGAACTAATTTCAACTTCATAGTCATCAGCAGTTTTTAATCCATATATTTGAAAGTTTACTACTCCATTACTAACAGAGCAAAGTATTTTTATAGGATAATTTCTATTATTTTTAAATTTAAAATCTATTGAACCATATACAACTGTAGCATCTCTACTGGCAGTTACATATGATGGAACAAATTGATGATTTGATCTTTCTACAATTTCAAGATTTGCATAAACAACAGCATTGTATAATGTAGAAGTTACTTGGCAAATTCCTCCACCTAGTCCATCTTCTACTTGACCATTTACATATATAGGAGCTTCTTTATATCCTGCAGCGATTGTTCTTTCTCCTACTACAGTATTGTATGAAAAAACTTCTCCAGGCATAACAACTGTACCATTTATTTTATTTGCTGCTAAAATTAAATTAGTTGTTCTATCTTTATCGCGTGTATTGTAGTATGTAGGAAAGCTTGAAAGTAGATCTGGAAATGCTTCTTGTCCTATCATATTTGTTGTTACATTTGGATATAATACTTTAAGAGGAATTACATATTCATCCTTTTCTTCTTGTAACATTGCTTTTGCTTCATCAACACTTATAGCAAAATCTAAACCATTTTCACTTGGATATACAGCATATGGATCTTGTGTAAAATAAGCGTCAGAAGCCTGTTTATAAATTTCATTATGTATTGCATCTATATCTAGTGGTGTTGGTGATTGTTCTTCTGTTATCATTTCTAATGATGAGTTTCCAATTGTTAAGTTTTGTATAGAGTCTTTTATATAATTTGCCATTTCATCGACTTTTATTACATTTCCAGTGTTTCCTTTTGTTAAAATTAAATTTCCATCTTCTATATAATAACTGCTTTCTTTTACTGTATCAGGAAGTTTTGATGATATATCAGAAAGGCTGGCCTTTAGTGCTTCTTCATCAAGTGTAAGATTTGCTGTTATATCTATTGGATTTAATAGTGTTTTTATGACGGTTAAGTCATTTTCTAGAATGTTTCCACTTCTTCCTATGTTATATGCTTCATTTATTGCATTTTCTATATCAAAAGATATATTTAGACTTTCGGTTGCAATTGATGTTTCATAGTCATTGTGAATTAGTTTTATTTCATTGGGTAATTTTTTTTCTATAGTATTTTGAATAGTTTGAAGAGCATCTTCTTTGCTTTGTTTTGAAATATCTATTCCTAGAATTGAAACACCAGATAGTATATTTTTATTGTTCATAGTTGTTAGTGTGAATACTATGAAAACAGCAAATACTATAATTAGTAAAATTATTATGGATAATCCTAATATTTCTTTTTTAGAATATTTTGTTTTTTCTTTTACAGGTTTGAAAACATTTTGTTGGTTAGTTTCGTTATTTTTTGTTCCTACTTTGTTTAAATCAATTGTTGTGTTATTTTCTGAATTCTTGTCAGTGTTGCTTTCTGCTAAGTTTTCATTTTTTATTGATGTAGATTCATCCATTTTTAGTTCGTTTTCTTCTGTATTATTTTCCTTTGCTTTGTTTATAGGATTATTTGTAGTTGGATTTTTTTCATCTTTTTTATTTTTTACTTTTTCTATTTTTTGAGTTTCTGAATTTTTAGTGATATCTTTTTCTGGTTGACCTAATATTTGATTTTTTGGTATTGAATTACTGTTTATTTCATTTTTTTGTTTTATTGAATTTTTATTGCTCATAAATCCCACCTAACTTTTTTATCTCTCAGGCTTATTATACCATAATGTGCTTTGTTTTGTCAGCTGTTTTTTGTAAAAAATAATAGTATTTTATGGGATTTTGAAAAAATTTTTTTGAAAAATTTGTTATTATAATTAATAATATATTGAGAATAATATTAGTATGAAATATTTAAATATTTTATATTCGTTTTTTATAATTTTTTTTTAGATTAGGAGGATATTAATATGTCTAGAAATAGTAAACTTATATCTGAAAATTTAAGAGAGGAAATAGCAAAAGAGTTAGGTGTATATGAACAAGTAAAAAAAGATGGTGGTTGGGGAAATGTTTCTTCAAAAGATTGTGGTAATATAGTTACAAAAGCAATAGAAATAGCTAATAGATCTGTTCAATAGTTTGAAAAATTTATTTAAATTTTGAGGAATATCTTGAATTTTTTAAGATGTTCCTTATTTTTTATTTATTAATATTTTAAGTTATAGACTGTAGAATGGTTGCTTTTTGAAACTTTTAGGAATATAATCTAATAAAATTTTTGTAAATAATTAAAAAGGAGATTTAATATGCATAATTTAACAGTAGAAAATATTATTGAAATTTCAAATGGAAAGTTGATTGTTGGAAACAAAAAGGATGAATGTCAAAATTTTTCAAAGGATACAAGAAGTTTGATAAAAGGTGATACCTATATTGGGATAAAGGGAGAAAATTTTGATGGTAATTCTTTGTGGGAAAACGCTTTGGAAAATGGAGCAAAAACTGTAATTGTTCAAGGTGTGAATTTTGATGATGTGAATTTGGAAAAATGGATAAAAGAAGAGAAAAATATTATTCTAGTTGAAGATACTAGAAAGACTTTGCAAGATATGGCAATGTATAAGAGAAATTTATATGGAAAAGATTTTCCACTTATTGCTGTGACAGGAAGCGTTGGAAAAACCAGTACAAAGGATATGATTTCAAGTGTTTTAAGTCAAAAGTTTAAAACTTTAAAAACAGAAGGGAATCATAATAATGACATAGGGTTACCTTTTACTATACTTAAATTAAGAGATGAAGAAGTAGCGGTAATTGAAATGGGAATGAATCATTTTGGTGAAATTAGGCTTCTTACAAGTATAGCAAAGCCTACAATATCTGTTATTACTAATATTGGAACTTCACATATAGGAAATTTGGGTTCAAGGGAAAATATTTTGAAAGCTAAATTAGAAATATTGGAAGGAATGGAAGAACCTAAGATTGTTATTAATGAGGATAATGATTTGCTTAATAAATGGCATAAAGAAAATATAAGTGGCATAGATATTCATACATATGGTATAGAAGAAAAAGCAGAAGTGATGGCTAAAAATATAGAATTGAAAGAAGATTGTAGTGTATTTGATTGCGTTATTGGAAATGAAAGTATAAGTATAAAAGTGCCAGTAAGCGGAATTCATTTTGTGTATAATGCAATTTGTGCTGCGACAGTAGGAAAGCTAATGGGGCTTTCTAGTGAAGAGATAAAAAAAGGTATTGAATCATTTTCTTTAACTAAAAAGAGAATGGATATAACTGATTTAAAAAATGGTGTTAAAGTTATAAATGATTCTTATAATGCAAGCTTTGAATCTATGCAGGCATCTTTAAAGAGTTTATCAGAGTATAAGAATAAGAGAAAGATTGCTGTTTTAGGGGATATGTTTGAGCTTGGAGAATATACTGAGGAATTACATAGAAAAGTTTGTAGAGAGGTGGTGAAGAATAACATTGATGTTTTAATTTGTTGTGGCGAAAGTGCAAAATATATTGTAGATGAAGCTAAAACATTAGGTTTTGATTGTAATAATTTGTATTATTTTAAGGATAAAGATGATGTTTTGAAATTTCTTGTAGATAATTCAAAAAAAGATGATGTTATTTTGTTTAAGGCATCTAATGGGATGAAATTTTTTGAAATAGCTAATAGTTTTATAGGTTATAATTTGGTATAGTATAAAAGTGAGCCGTCCGAAAAGTTGATAATGATTTATTTTAAATGTTTTCTTACTCACTACATTCAGAAAGAAGTTGTAGAGCTTTCTCATGAGCCTCTTTCACTCAGGCCCCTTTCATTCTTCCAGGTACCGTGAACATTCCTCATTCGATAGCCCAACAACTTCTATTCTTCATTCCGATGTCGAACGGAAAACATTTAAAATAAATCATTATCAACTTTTCGGATTACTCTATGAAATTTAATTTAAGCTGTAATGTTTATAAAATAAATCTATTAAAATCCGTAAAAACTATGGATTTTTTTTCAATTTGTGATATAATGTTGTTACCAAATTTTTGGGAGGATGTCAAATGATTTTCAAGGATTATTACAAGATATTAGGGTTAGATACTAGTAGGGTATCATTAGATGAAATTAAAGTGGCTTATAGAACAGCTGCTAAAAAGTATCATCCAGATGTAAATGTTGGAGATGCTTTAGCAGAAGAAAGAATAAAAGATATTAATGAAGCTTATAGAATATTATCAGTTCCAGCATCAAAAAGAAAATATGATCGTACGTGGAATTCACATTTTTATAAAGAACAACGTAATTTAAGGGGAAAAGAATCTTTTTTTGAAATATTTTTAGGTAATATTGATAAATCTAAAGAAAATTTAAAAAAGGAAAAGAAGATACCAGTAAAAGGAGAAAATATAGAGACTAAAATAACAGTTAGTTTGTATGATGCTTTTTTTGGAACAGAAAAGAAGATTTCTTTGAAAAATGTAGATGGCAAAATGAGAACACTTTCAATTAAAGTTCCTAAAGGGATAAGAGAAGGTGAAAAAATTAGGTTAATAGGTCAAGGAAAAAAAGGCGAAAATGGTGGTAAAGATGGAGATTTATTAATTGAGATACATATAGAAAAAGACAGAAAATTTAGACTTGAAGGGTGTGATTTAATCACAGATTTACCTCTTACTGTATGGGAGGCAGCATTAGGTTCAAGAATAAATATTCAAACAATAGATGGTGAAACAACAGTTTATATTCCACAAGGAATTAAGAGTGGAGAATTAATTAGAATTCCAAATAAAGGTTATCAAAATGGTAAAGGTGGAAGAGGAGACTTAGTAGCGGAAATAAAAGTTATGGTTCCAGATGAATTATCAGCAGAAGAAGTTAAAATATTTGAAAAATTAAAAAAAATATCAAAATTTAATCCAAGAAATTAAATTTACATAAAAACACATATTGACAAAAGCTTGATTTTTAGGTATAATTTAATATAGTGATGTAACAAAAGACAAGCTATGGATTAAATCATAGGAATGGGGTGTAAAAAATAAAATGCAAATGTGGCAAGGAAAACACTTTAGTATAACTGATCCTAAAGATGTTAGAACAGTAATTTATCAAATTAATGAAACAGAAAAGGAGTTTTTAAAAGATAGTCCTAAATATACTGTGCAAAGATTGGATTTTACTGAGGAACTAAGGGGAGAAGTAACTAGAAAAACATTTTATGTAGACAATCCATCAGACGATGAAGATCAGCTTGTAATCTTGTCTTTTGGAAAAGACAGAGTAGTTGTAAACACAGCTGTATTAAATGGAGATAGGATATATATCACAAAAAAACCACTTCCATTAAAATTTAACAGTTTATATTCAGAAGAGGAGATAGAATTAAAAGATTTTAAATATACACCAAATTTAAAAAGGCCTATTTGTATAATAGATCCAGAAACTACAGAAGAAATAAAACCTAAGCTTTATTTTGACGAAAAAACAAATGAAGTTAAAGGAAAATGTAAATTAAAACCATATAAGTCTTATTTTGCCTTTGAAATCAGGGACAAAAAAGATGATTAAGGAGGAAGTTTTAAATGGGAAGTCCAATGCCAGAAAAAGATAACAAAAAGAGATTAGATATAGTATGTTCATTAATACAACCAGTAAGAGAATATTTATTAAAAGGAGAAAAAGCAGGAGATGCTACAGAAGTAGTTTCATATGGTGATAAAGAAACAGAAAAATTGCAAGGACAAATCGTAAATGAATTTATGTCAGCAAATGTATCACTTCATCAATGGGGATATGATGAAAATAATTTACCAACAAGAATTGTAAATGGTAAGAAAATTAGAATTAATGAAAATTTGATGAAACAATTAGTAGAAGATAGAAAGAAATTAGAATTAAAACGTACTAAGAGTAAAAAGATTGAAGGAAATGATAAAGGAATTGGAGAATAAAAATAAGAATACTAAAGAATGTAGGTGGGTAATATGAACTACAAATTGGCAGGAGCTATAAAAAGAAGTAGAAAAAGTTTTATAATCTGTGCAATACTATGGGTATTTTTAACCATAGTATTTGTTTCGCCATTAGCTAATAGTATATTTTCAGGTAATGTAAATGGAAAGTTTGACTTAGGAATATTTTTTGAGACATTTATAAATAGTATAAAAAATCCATTTGGTAGTTTTGGAAATGTATTTGCAAGTGGAGCAACAGGTACATTCTTTTCTACTTTATTTATTTTTACAATTTTTTATTTAGTATTTTTCTTTATAGGTTTTGTAAAATCAGCACCTAAAAATGAGTATACAGATATTGAACATGGATCTAGTGATTGGAGTCAACATGGAGAGCAATATAGAATTTTAAGTAAGAATAAAGGAATAATATTGGCAGAAGATAATTATCTACCAGTAGATAAAAGAGGAAATGTCAATGTATTAGTAGTTGGACGGATCAGGTTCTGGTAAATCTGCATCATATTCAAAACCAAATGCATATCAAATGCTTGGATCATATGTTTTTACAGATCCTAAAGGTGAATTATATGATGATACAGCAGGATATTTAAAACAACATGGATATGAAATTAAAGTTTTGAACTTGGTAAGACCACAATTTAGTGATGGATATAACCCATTAAAACATATTTCTTCAGAAATAGATGTAGATGTTATAGCAAATACAATAGTTAAAGGACAAAAAGGAGAAGGGGGTTCGTCAGAACCATTCTGGGATGATTCAGCAGAAATGCTTTTAAAAGCACTTATATATTATTTAATGGCAACAAGACCAGAAGAAGAACAAAACTTAACAAGTTGTGCAGAATTAGTAAGGGCAGCTAATAGTAATGGTGGAAGTAACTTATTAACTGAGCTAATGAGTCAATTGCCATATGATCATCCAGCAAGAACAAATTATAAATCTATTGAAATAGCACCAGAAAAGACATATAGTTCAATTTTAAGTACATTGCAATCTAAATTAGGAAAGTTTGACTCTAAGGAAATAGCGGAATTGACTTCAACTGATACAATTGATTTTGCTGATATAGGTAATAAAAAGACTGCTGTTTATGTTATATCTTCTGATACACATACAGCATACGACTTTTTACTTACAATATTCTTTTCACAGATGATACAACAATTGTATGATTATGCTGATCAAAATGGTGGTTCATTGAAAGTTCCTACTTATTTTATATTAGATGAGTTTGCGAATATTGGTAAAATACCAGATTTTGATAAAAAGATTTCTACATCAAGAAGTAGAAAAATATCATTTAGTGTAATCTTACAAAATGTTGATCAGTTAGAAGCAGTTTATGAAAAATCTTATGAAACAATAATGGGTAACTGTGATACGCATCTTTTCTTAGGAAGTAACTCATATAAGACACTAGAATATTTCTCTAAACAATTGGGAGAGAAAACAATTGGAAGAGATAGTATTTCAATAAATAAAGATAAGCAAAATCATAAAACAGGAAAAAGTGTTTCTGATCAGGTAATGGCAAGGGCTTTAATGACTCCTGATGAACTTAGAAGATTAGATAATGATTTATGTATTATTTTCGAAAAAGGTATAAAACCTATAAAAGCTAGAAAATATTATTATTTTGAACATTCAATGGCAAAAGAAATGTCAAGATATGCTATTAGTCATAATGATATTGGAGAGATAGATAGAGGTCCTTGGAGAAAATATAATCCATATAATCCTTATGTACCAGAGGAAGAAAAACAGAAAAAGGTTGATAATTTAAAAGTAGAATCTTTGGATGATTTGTTTGAAGATGAGCCAGAAGAAATAAAGAAAGAAGATAAAGTTCCAGAAACTGTGGGTGCATCAAAAACAAATAAAGTGAATGAAAAGAAAGATAATAATGGTTTTGCAGATTTGAAAGATTTTGAACAAGAGGCACCAATGTTACCACAAGATGATGAATATGATTTGCAAAAAGAATTAGAAGCTAAGTTTGATGAATTGTTTGGACCTTTGGAGGATGATGATTAAATTTAATATGAACTTCGGGAATATTCCTTGAAGTTCTTTTTTTTGTATAGAAAAGACAGGTTTTCTCTTGAATCTATGTGGATTTTTCTGTATGCAACAAGAAAAGTTATTGACAAAAAGACTTAGGTGAGACATACTGATGTATCTTTGCTACTTATTTTATTTATTTAAATCTAGCAATTTTTTGAAAGATTTATAAGTTTATTCTGTATTTAAAATAAAATGCAAAAATATTTTCGGTTTTTATTGAAAAAAAATAAAGGATATTATACAATATAACATATATTTTTTAGAATTTTAAGTGTAAATTGAGATATATCAAAAATTTAGAGGAGGAATTTTTAAATAATGAAATTTGTACATATTGCTGATATGCATTTTGATAGCCCGTTTGTTAATTTATCAGATAGAGAAACATTTGGTGATTTAAAAAGACTGGAGCAGAGAAAGGTTTTTAAGAGAGTTATAGATTATATAAAAGAAAATAATATAGAATTGTTTTTTATTTCTGGTGATTTGTATGAAAATCAATATGTTAGGAAATCTACAATTGAATATATAAATGAATTATTTAAGGAGATACCAAAAACAAAGATTTTTATTTCACCAGGAAATCATGATCCATATTTAAAGAATTCTTATTATAATAAATATGTATGGAATGAGAATGTTAAAGTTTTCTCTTCTAGTTTTGAAAAGGTAGAACTAGATGGAATTGATATTTATGGTTATGGCTTTGATGATTTTTATTGTACCGATTGTGATATCGAAAGATTAAATATAGAAAATCCAAATAAATTAAATGTATTAGTAATTCATGGAACTTTGGATGGAGCAAATTTAGAAGAAAAGCAGTATAATTCTATAAGTAAAAATAGTTTATTGGAAAAAAATTTTGATTATGTTGCATTAGGGCATATTCATAAAATGCAAAGTTATGAAAATTGCAAAATTGTTTACCCAGGTTCTACAGTATCATTAGGATTTGATGAATTAGGAAAACATGGAATGGTGGTAGGAGAATTTGTTGATAAAGAAGTTAAAATATCATTTGTTCCTCTTGCGGATACAGAGTTTGTGGAGAAAGAGCTAGATGTTACAGATATTATTTCTAATGATGAGTTAATAGAGAAAATTAATAGTATTAGTGTAGAAGATAATCAGTTTGTAAAACTAATATTAAAAGGTAAAAGAAATTTTGAAATAGAAACATATGAATTATATAAATTGTTAAATCAGGAACGAATAATTAAAATAAAAAATAAAACAAAAATTAAATATGATTTGAATTTAATAAAAAATGATGTTACATTAAAAGGAATTTTTGCAGGTGAAATGCTTAAAAAATTAAATAAAGAAAACATTTCAGAAGAAGAAAAAGAAATTATTGAAAAAGCTATAGAAATCGGTTTTGAAGCTTTAGAATAGGAGTGTAATTTTGAAAATTAATGGAATAAAAATTAATGCATATGGAAAGTTAAAAAATAAAGAAATTGAATTAGGGGATGGGATAAATCTTATTTATGGGAAAAATGAAACAGGAAAATCAACTATATTAAGGTTTATTGTGAATTCTTTTTATGGTGTTTCAAAAAATAAAAAAGGAAAAGAATATTCAGATTATGATGCGTATATGCCTTGGTCAGGTGAAGAGTTTTCAGGAAAAATAGATTATGAATTAGATGATGGAAATAAATTTGAAGTTTTTAGGGATTTTAAAAAGAAAAATCCAAAAATTTTTAATGAAGATAAAGAAGATATTTCAAAAGAATTTTCAATAGATAAGTCAAAAGGTAATCAATTTTTTTTCGAGCAAACTAAAATGGATGAGGATGTATTTTTATCTACTATAGTATCATATCAGCAACATGTTAGATTGGAAAAAGGTGAACAAAATTTTCTGATACAAAAAATAGCTAATTTAATAGGAACGGGAGAAGATAATGTATCATATAGAATTGCCATGGATAGATTAACTAGAAGACAGAGAGATGAAATTGGTTCAGAAAAGTCTAGGGAAAAGCCAATGAACATACTAGAAAGAGAAATTACTTTATTAGAACAAGAAAAAGGAGAATTACAAAGTTTTGAAGAAAAAAAATATGATATAGAAGAAAATAAAAATAATTTAAAAGAAGAAATTGAAAAATTAGAATTAGAAAATAATTATTTGACAGACTTGAAAAATATAAATGAAAAAGAAAAAATAGAAAAAGAAAAAATTAATTTTAAAGAAAAAATATATGAAGAAAATTCACAAAAAATTTTAAAATTAAATAATGAATTAAAGAATAAAAAAAATGAAAATAAAATAAAAATAAATAAAATTAATGGAGAAAATAATTTATTAAAAAATAAAAATAAAAAAATAAATAAATTATTTTTAATATTATTTTTTATTATTTTATTATTAAATATATCTCAAATAATTTTTATAAAAAATATTATTTTAAATATTATTTTAATATTATTTTTACCAGTAGTATTAATTAGTTGGATATCTGTTATAAAAATAAAAAATAAAAAAATAAAAATAAATGAAAAAAATAATAAAAAAATAATTGATGAAATAAAAAATGAAGAAAATAATTTAAAAAATGAAATAGAAATAAATGAAAAAAATAATAAAAAAATAATTGATGAAATAAATTCTGAAAAAAATAATTTTAATTTAAAAAATAATTTAGAAAAAGAAAAAATAAAAAATAAATATAAAAATAAAATTAATGAAAACGAATTAAATAAATTTAATAATACAGAAAATGTAAATAAAATTATAAATAATTTACAAAATAATATTGCAAATACAAAAATACAATTACATAGTTTAGAATTGGATGAAGAAAATATAGAACCAAAATTGGAAAATTTGTCAAAAATAGAAGAAAAACTTGTTAACTGTAACGAGAAAATGTTAACTTTGGAAAAGCTAAATTCAAGTATGAATTTAGCAAAAGAAGTATTAGAGACAGCATATCAGAAAATGAAAAATATGGTTGCCCCTAGGTTTACCAAGAATTTATCCCAAAATATATCTGTAATTACAAATGGAAAATATAGAAATGTAAATATTAATGATGAATATGGTTTAATTGTTGAATTAGAAGATGGCTCTTATGTAGAAGCTAATAAATTAAGTATAGGAACAATTGACCAAATGTACTTATCTCTAAGGCTTTCAATGATAGATGAATTATCAGAAGAAAAAATGCCGATTTTTTTGGATGAGTCTTTTGCTTATTTTGATTCTGATAGATTGAAAAATATTTTGCAATTTTTGGCGGAAAACTATGCGGATAGGCAGGTTTTGATTTTTACTTGTACTGACAGAGAAAAGAGTCTTTTAATGAAATTAGAAGTTCCATTTCAATTTATTGAAATGGAATAAAAAAATAAATA
>CAJFQT010000040.1 GCA_904419095.1 uncultured Clostridia bacterium
TGGTTCATGTTGATGGAAATATAAATCCGGTGAGAGATATAGAAACTATTAATTTAGAATTAATATTTGCAGATATAGAAACAGTAAATAAAAGACTAGAAAAGGCAAAGAAAAATCTTAAAGCAGATAAGAAATACCAAGAAGAAATTGATTTATTAGAAAAAATTTTAACTTCTTTAGAAAATGGTATATCAGCAAGAGCGATTGACTTTACTGATGATGAAAAAATAATGGTAAAAGATATGTTTTTGTTAACTACTAAACCAATATTATATATAGCAAATGTATCAGAAGAACAATTAGCAGATGTTGAAAATGATGAAAATGTAAAAAAAGTAAAAGAATATGCAGCAAAAGAAAATGCAGAAGTAGTTCCACTTTGTGTTAAGATGGAAGAAGAATTATCAGGACTAAATGATGAAGATAAAAAAGAAATGCTTGAGGTATATGGCTTAGAGGAATCAGGCTTAGATAAAGTAATAAAAAAAAGTTATGATTTATTGGGGTTAATGTCGTTTTTAACAGCTGGTGAGCCTGAAGTACGAGCATGGACAATAAAAAAAGGTACAAAAGCACCACAGGCTGCAGGAAAAATTCATTCTGATATAGAAAGAGGGTTCATTAAAGCTGAGGTTGTATCATATGATGATTTGATGAGAGAAGGTTCGATGCTTGCAGCAAAAGAGAAAGGTTTAGTTCGATCAGAAGGAAAAGAATACATTATGCAAGACGGAGATATTGTATTGTTCAAATTTAATGTATAAAATTTAGTTTGAATAGTAAATTTTGTAACATAAATGTAATAAAAAAAGTTAAAAAAAATATTGACATAGTGTAAAAATAAAGTTACAATATATTTGACGTTAAACAAGAGATAAAAGTTTGATGTGTAAAAAACTTGCAATTATTTTAAAAAAGTAGTATAATAAAAAATAGTTGTAGAATAATAGAATAAACATATTAAATAAAGGAGAGAATGATATGAGAAATTCAAAAGTTACAAAAATATTAATTATGATTATTATGAGTACAGTATTAGTAGCTCTTATGATTGGACAAGTTAAAGCTGATGATTATCAAGATTTAGGAACAGCAATAAATGGAACAGCATCTAATTCTGCTTCAAATAATACAGCTGGAAATAATACAGCAAGAAATTCAGCTGCATCAACATTAAATTCATCATCAAGAGCAAATAACACATTAACAACAAATTCACAAAATTCAGCTAATACAGCAAATTCATCAACATATAATAGTACAAGCTTACCAAAAACAGGAATTGGCGATTCTATACCAGTTGTGGTTTTAGCAGTAGTATTTGCTATTTCAGCAGCATATGCTTTTAAGAAAATAAGAGATTATAAAAATATTTAGTAATAATTGAAGAAATATATTTTAAGCGGAATGTCTTTTGATAGACATTCTGTTTTTGTGTTTATTATTTTGAAAATATAAATCCAAAATAATAAATGATAACTGACCGCCCATACTAATAGAAAAAAATGAGAAAATGTTATATAAATAGAGTATGAGTAAACTAGCATAATAAGAATATGTGAGGTAAGTATGGAACAAATACAAATAATAGAGACAGGGAGTTATCTTCCAGGAGAAGAAATAACAAATGAATATTTGCAAAATAAATTGAATTTAGAAAATAATTATATAAAAAAAATGACAGGAATAGAAAAGAGATTTTATGCAAAAGAAGAAACAATTGAAGAAATGGCTCTGAAAGCAGCAAAAAATTTACTAAAGAAAAATCAAAATATATTGAAAGATGAGATAGATTTAATAATTGTTGCAACAACAACTCCAAACAAATTTATGCCAGGTATTGCAAATTATATCCAAAAAAAGTTAGAGATACCAGAGTGTAATGCATTTGATATTTTAGCAGGATGTAATGGATATATAACAGCATTTGATATAGCAAGCACATATATACAACTGGGGAAAATAAAAAGAGCCTTAGTAATAGGAGTAGATATATTATCAAAATACACAGCTGATAGAGATGTAGGAACATCAATAATTTTATCAGATGGTGCAGGGGCTATATTACTTGGAATTCAGAAAAGTCAAAAAAAATATTTTTCTAAGATTATTTCACAAGGAAAAAATAATGAAATTTTAACTTGTTCAAAAGATGAAAAAATTTTTATGAATGGAAAAGAAATATATAAATATGCTGTAACAGAACCGGTAAAAATTGTGAAAGATATATTAAATGAAGCAAAAATATCTTTAGATGATATAAAATATGTAATACCACATCAATCAAATAAAAGAATAATGGATGCTATTGCACGTAGATTACATATGCCAAAAGAAAAAATGTATATGAATATAAAAAATGTTGGTAATACATTTTGTGCTAGTATTCCAATTGCAATAAATCAGATGAATGAAGAAAATTTGATATATAAAGGAGATAATGTTATTTTATTAGGTTATGGTGGTGGAATAAATACTGGTTGTATATTGTTAGAAATATAGAAATTGTGATGTACCTAAAAATTTATATAAATTGTAATTTTAGGAATTGATTTTGTAAAAAAGTTTATGTATGATTAATAAAAAACGAAAGGAAGAATGAAGAAATGAAAAGAGCATTTTTGTTTCCTGGTCAAGGAAGTCAAGTAGTAGGCATGGGAAAAGAAATTTACGAAAAATATGAAGAAGCTAGAAGAGTATATGATAAAGCAAGTGAAATATCAGGAATTGATGTTAAAAAAATCTGTTTTGAAGGACCAGAAGAAGATTTGAATAAGACGGAAAATACACAGATTGCAATATTGACAACAAGTTTAGCAATATTGGAAGTTCTAAAGAGCAAAGGAATAAGTGCAGATATTAGTGTTGGATTAAGTTTAGGAGAATATGGAGCATTAATTTATTCTGGAATAATATCATTTGTAGATGGAATAAAATTAATCCAAAAAAGAGGATATTATATGGGAAATTTACTTCCAAAAGAGGAATTTCAAATGGCTGCTGTAATAGGACTTGATTCATCTAAAATTGAAGAAATATGTAAAAAGATAAATGACAGTGGTAAGTTTTTAGTCCCAGCAAATTATAATTGTAGTGTACAAACAGCCATTTCTGGAACAGAAGAAGCTGTAAATATGGCTACTCCATTGTTGAAAGAAGCAGGAGCAAAAAGAGTGATTCCATTAAAAACAAGTGGACCTTTTCATACAGTGAAATTAAAAGATGCAAAAGAAGCATATGAGAAAGAATTAGAAAAAATAGAATTTCATCCAGGAAAATGTAAAGTGATTAAAAATTTAGATGGGACATTTTATAATGATAATGATGATATAAAAACTATTTTAGCAAATCACATTATAAATCCTGTGCGTTTTGATAAGGCTATAAAATTGATGCAAGATGAAGGTGTTGAAGAATATGTCGAAATAGGACCAGGAAAAGTGCTAACAGGATTTGTAAAAAAAGAGAATAGGGATGCTGTAACATATAATATAAATTCTTTAGAAACTTTGGAAGAATATTTAAATAAGTAATTTTATAAGGTTTATATGTAAAAAAACATTTTAAAAAATAAATTGAAAATATGAAGGAAAATATAGTTTAGAATAATTTTTTATATATTGACAATTTTTTAAATAAGTAGGAAAGGATGAGGGGTAAAATGGAAGAAAGAAAAGTAGCATTTATAACAGGAGGGTCAAGAGGAATTGGAAAAGAAGTTGCAACAAAATTTGCAGAGAATGGTTATAATATAGTTATAAATTATGTATCTGATAAAACTGATGTTGAAACTTTAAGAACAGAATGGGAATCAAAAGGAGTAAAGGCATTAATATTAAAAGCTGATGTTACAAAAGCAGAAGAAGTAGAAAACGTTGTGAAAACAGCTATTGATACTTTTGGAAAAATAGATGTATTAGTAAATAATGCAGGAATAACAAGAGATAATTTGTTAATGAGAATGTCAGAAGAAGAATTTGATAAAGTAATAGAAACAAACTTAAAAGGTACATTTGTAGTTACTAAAGCAGTAACAAAATATATGATGAAGAAAAGAAGTGGAAGTATAGTAAACCTATCATCAGTAGTTGGTGTTGTAGGTAATGCAGGTCAATGCAATTATTCAGCATCAAAAGCAGGAGTTATAGGATTTACAAAGAGTGTAGCAAAAGAATTATCATCAAGAAACATTAGAGCAAATGCTGTTGCTCCCGGTTTTATAGAAACAGATATGACAGCTGTATTATCAGATGCTGTTAAAGAGAATATACATAATCAAATACCGCTTAAAAGAATGGGTTCAGCTAAAGAAGTTGCCAATTTGATATATTTCTTGGGATCTGATGAAAGTTCATATATAACAGGTCAAGTTATAAACGTTGATGGTGGAATGGTAATGTAGTTGAAAATTAAAAGTTTGGCTAGGCAAAGTCAAAAGCTAAGGTTTTGAAATAAGATTTATTTGTAGTAAAATCGAAAAAAATAAATAGTGAGGAGAAATTAAAATGGAAAGAAGAGTAGTAATTACTGGTTTAGGAGCAATAACTCCAATAGGAAATAATGCAAAAGATTTTTGGGAAGGCATAAAAAATGGAAAATGTGGTATTGATAATATTACACAATTTGATACAACAAATTTTAAAGTAAAATTGGCAGCAGAAGTAAAAAATTATAATCCAGAAGATTATTTTGATAGAAGAGAAGCTAAAAGATTGGATAAATTTTCACAATATGCTATGATTGCAGCTAGAGAAGCTTGGGAAGATAGTGGACTTGATAAGGAAAAAGAGAATATGGAACAAGTTGGTGTTATAATAGGTTCTGGAATTGGAGGAATTCAAACTATTGAAACAGAACATGCAAAGTGTATGGAAAGAGGACCTGAAAGAGTTTCACCAATGTATATACCAATGGGAATATCTAATATGGCAACAGGAAATGTTGCTATAGATCTTGGAGCAAAAGGTGAGTCTATTGCAATGGTAACAGCTTGTGCTAGTGGAACACATTGTATAGGTGAAAGTTTTAGAATGATTAAACATGGTTATCAAGATGTTGTATTGGCTGGAGGAACAGAAGCTGGTATAACACCACTTGGAATAGCAGGTTTTGCAAATATTAAAGCATTAACAAAAACTGATGATAAGAATAGAGCAAGTATCCCATTTGATAAAGAGAGAAGTGGATTTGTAATGGGCGAAGGTGCAGGCGTTATAGTGTTAGAAGAATTAGAGCATGCTCTTGAAAGAGGCGCAAGGATTTATGCAGAAATAGTTGGATATGGGGCTACTTCAGATGCTTATCATATTACTTCACCAGCTCCTGGAGGCGAAGGTGGAGCTAGAGCAATGAAAATAGCTATGAAAGAAGGTAATGTTAATCCTGAGGAAATTACTTATATTAATGCTCATGGTACTTCTACACATTTAAATGATTCTTGTGAGACTCAAGCTGTGAAAACAGCGTTGGGAGAATCAGCAGCTAAAAAGGTTATGATGAGTTCTACAAAGGGTCATACTGGACATTTGTTGGGAGCAGCTGGTGGTGTTGAGGCTATTGTTTGTGCTAAGGCTATTCAAGAGGGATTTGTTCCTGCTACTATTAATTATAAAGTTCCTGATGAAGAGTGTGATTTGGATGTTGTTCCAAATGAAGGTAGAGCTGTTGATGTGAAGTATGCTATGTCAAATTCTTTGGGATTTGGTGGTCATAATAGTACTTTGTTGCTTAAAAAGTTTGAGGGGTAAGAAATTTAATTTATAATTTGAAATTTAAAGGCAATGGTGGGGGTGTTGCCCGCTCCAAGAGGTATGTATATAAAATATTTATTCCACTCCTCGGCTTGTTACATTGCTTACGCCTTCTAAATCAAAATCAAACGAGCCTCTCGTTACATTCTTCACGCTTCCTCATTTGCTTTTGATTAAGAAGGCGTACAGCAATTCCACGGCACACTCGTCGTTCCATAAATATTTTATATACATACCTCTTTACGCTGACTAAGTGAGTGGCTTTTGCCTTTAAATTTCAAATCGTAAATTAAAAATAGATGAGTGAGAAGGCTTGAATTTGTTGTGTAAATGTGAAATAATATAGATGGTTTATAGGTAGAACCGTGAAAACCTAAATATGTTTGTAAGGATGGTTAGAAATGGATTATAAGGATATTAAGAAATTGATGGATGATATGGGAAATTCTAAGTTGGATTCTTTGGAGATTGAGTTTCCTGATGGTGTTAAAATTAGTATGACTAAAGATACCAAAAAAGAGGTTTTTATTACAAATCCAGGTGCAAATGTTATAGAGGCGAGTGCACCTATGACAGTTCCTACTGTTCAACCAAAACAAGAGAGTAGTTTGGTTGCTGTTGATAAGGAAAATAAGGTAGAAGAAAATTTTAAGGTTGTTAAGTCTCCAATGGTTGGTACTTTTTATGCTAGTTCTTCTCCTGATAAGGCTCCATATGTTAAGCCTGGTGATAGAGTTCATAAGGGACAGGTTCTTTGTATAGTTGAGGCTATGAAACTTATGAATGAAATTGAGTCAGAGTTTGATGGCGAAATTGTTGAGGTTTGTGTTAATAATGAGGATGTTGTTGAGTATGGAACACCTTTGTTTAAAATAAGATAAATTAATATAAGATAATATAAATTAAAACAATATTAAACGGTATAAAATAACATAAAGTTAATATAAAGTAAAACAATAACAATATAATATAATTATAAATTATGCTATATAATATAATAAAGATAGGATTAAATAGAGGTAGCGTGTAAATATCTATTTTCTGTATAATGGAGAAAAATGATATTTAGAGATTTATTATATAATAGTGAGAAGGGAAAGAGTTTTAGAATGTTAAATAAAGAAGAAATAAAACAAATAATTCCACAAAGAGAACCTTTTTTGATGATTGATAGAGTAGAAGAATATGTGCCAGGTGAGTCTTGCGTAGCTTATAAAGAAGTGAGAGAGGATGAATATTATTTTAAGGGACATTTTCCTGGAAATCCAATTATGCCAGGAGTTTTAATAGCAGAGTCTTTAGCTCAAACTGGTGCAGTAGCAATTCTTTCAATGGAAGAAAATAAAGGAAGGAATGCATTGTTTGGAGGAATTGATAAATTGAGATTTAAAAAACAGGTAGTACCAGGTGATACATTAAAATTAGAGGTTAGAATTATAAAGAAAAAGGGACCTATAGGAATTGGAGAAGCTATAGCAACTGTTGATGGTAAAGTTGCAGTAAAAGGAGAATTGACTTTTGCTATAGTATAGTGTAGATAAAATTAAGTGGGAATTGAGACAAATAGGTTACAATTCAGATTACTAACTGCTTATTTCTATGCTATACTGAATTGTAACACAAATAGTAACAAAAAGCATAAGAATTTTGATAAAATACTTGTGCTTTTTTTTATTTGACTATATAATAAGTATGCATTAGATATTTTAATTAAAATAGATATAAAAGAAAGTTGATTTAGAGAGGAAAGGAGAAAAAATGAGTTTTATAGAGGAAATAAAGAATAGAGCAAAAAAAGAATTAAAAACTATAATACTTCCAGAGTCTGAAGATATTAGAATATTACAAGCGACAGAAAAAGTAATGAAAGAACAATATGCTAAAATAATTTTAATTGGAGACGAAAATAAGATAAATGAAAAGGCAAAAGCTAATAATATAAATTTAGGTGATTCAAAAATAGTAAATCCGGAAACAGATGAGAATTATAATAAGTATGTAGATTTGCTATATAATTTAAGAAAACATAAAGGAATGACAGAAGAAGAAGCAAAAGAATTAGTTTTAAATCCAGTATATTATGGAATGCTAATGGTAAAAGATGAGGATACTGAAGCAGACGGATTAGTTTCAGGAGCAGCTCATTCTACATCAGATACTTTAAGACCAGCTTTACAAATATTAAAAACAGCACCTGATACAAAATTAGTTTCTGCCTTTTTTGTTATGGTAGTACCAGATTGTAAATATGGAGAGAATGGAGTATTTGTATTTGGAGATTGTGGACTAAATGAAAATCCAAATGCAGAACAACTATCAGAAATAGCAATTTCTTCAAGTAACAGTTTTAAACAATTAATAGGCGAAGAACCAAAAGTTGCAATGCTTTCATATTCAACATATGGAAGTGCACATTCTGAATTAACAGAAAAAGTAATAGAGGCAACAAATTTAGTAAAGCAAAAAAATCCAGATTTATGTGTAGATGGAGAATTGCAATTAGATGCAGCAATAATACCAGAAGTAGCAGAGTTTAAAGCAAAAGGAAGTAAATTACAGGGACAAGCAAATACATTAATATTTCCAGACTTAAATGCTGGAAACATTGGATATAAGCTAGTTCAAAGATTTGCTAAAGCAGAGGCATATGGACCACTTTGCCAAGGAATAGCAAAACCAGTAAATGACCTATCAAGAGGGTGCAGTAGTGATGATGTAGCAGGAGTTGTTGCAATTACAGCAGTACAAGCACAAAAAGGGATTTAGGGACGGTCCTTAAAATCCCTCCTAGAAGGAATTTTGGGGACGGACCTCAAAAAAAATTAATTCTGAGGAGAATTTTTAATTTAAACTAGAAGAGTTTAGAAATAAAAATAGTCTTATTGATAAAGATTTAAATTTATTAGTAAAAGCAGAATGAACATTATTAATTGTTGCTATTAGAGACAAGGAAAGGAGATATAATGAAAATTCTAGTGTTAAATACAGGTAGCTCATCTTTAAAATATCAAGTTATAGATATGGAAACAGAAGAAATGTTGGTAAAAGGATATCTTGAAAGAATAGGTCAGCCAAATTCTTTTTTAACACATAAAGTAAATGGTGTAAAACATAAATTTGAAAGGCAAGCGAAAAATCATGAACAAGCAATTGCGTTTGTACTAAGTAGGTTGACAAATTCCCATTATGGAGTTTTGAAAGATTTATCTGAACTAGGAGGAATTGGGCATAGAGTAGTTCATGGAGGAGAATATTTTTCAGAACCAGTAGTTATAACAGATGAAGTTATTGAAAAGATAGAAAAATGTAGTGAACTTGCACCACTACATAACCCAGCAGCAGTAGCAGGAATGAGGGCATGTAAAAAAATAGCACCAAATATAAAAATGGTTGCAGTTTTTGATACAGCATTTCATCAAACATTACCTAAGGAAAGATATATTTATCCTATTCCATATGAGTATTATGAAAAATATGGTGTAAGAAAATATGGAGCACATGGTACTTCGCATCAATATGTAGCATTAAGAGTTGCAGAATTAATGAATAAAGATATAAAAGATTTAAAAATAGTAAATTGTCATTTAGGTCAAGGAGCAAGTATTTGTGCAATAAAAAATGGTAAATCAGTAGAAACAAGTATGGGCTTAACACCTCTTGGAGGAATTTCTATGGGAACAAGAAGTGGAGATTTAGATCCATCAGTTGTTACATATTTAATGAAAAAAGAAAATTTGACACCAGACCAGATGGAAGAAATTTTGAATAAACGTTCAGGGGCATATGGTATATCCAGAATATCAGTAGATTTTAGAGATATTGAAGCAGAAGCACAAGCAGGAGGACATCATGCAAAACTTGCATTAGATAATTTTCATTATTTAGCAGCAAGTTATATAGCAAGGTGTATAGTTGCAATGAATGGAATTGATGTTCTAACATTTACGGCAGGAGTAGGAGAAAAAGGGCAAGATTCAAGAGAAGAAATATGTAAATATTTTAAATTTTTAGGTTTAGAAATAGATAAAGAATTTAACCAGACAATAAAAGGAAAAGAAGCAGAGATATCAACAAAAGAATCAAAAATAAAAGTGTTTGTTATTCCAACAAACGAAGAACTTATGATAGCAAGACAAACACAGAATTTAGTAAGAATTTAAGAAAGGAGATTATTATGAAAATATTAGTTTTAAATTGTGGTAGTTCATCACTTAAATATCAATTAATTGATATGGAGACAGAAGATGTTTTGGCATCTGGAAAATATGAAAGAATAGGAGAAGAGGAGGCTTTTATTACACATAAGGCTTTAGGTAAAAAGGTTACAATTCAGAAACCTGCATATGATCATAAAGAGGCTATTGAGTTTACTTTGGAACAGTTTACAAATCCTGAGTATAAAGTTATAGAAAGTTTAGATGAAATTAATGCAATAGGACATAGAGTTGTGCATGGTGGGGAAATATTTAAGAAGTCAGCTGTTATAGATGATAATGTTATAGAAGATATAAAGAAATGTGGAGAGTTTGCACCATTACATAATCCAGCAGCTGCTCTAGGAATGGAAGCTTGTAAAAAGGTAATGCCAGGTAAACCAATGGTTGCAGTTTTTGATACTACTTTCCATCAATCAATGCCAAAGGAAAAATATATTTATCCTATTCCTTATGAATATTATAAAAAATATGGAGTAAGAAAATATGGAGCACATGGTACTTCACATATGTATGTTTCAAGAAGACTTGCTGAAATTGAAAATAAAAATGTTGAGGATTTGAAAATTGTTAGTTGTCATCTTGGTCAAGGAGCAAGTATTTGTGCTATCAAAGATGGAAAGTCTCTTGATACAAGTATGGGCTTAACACCTCTTGGAGGAATTCCAATGGTTACAAGAAGTGGTGATTTGGATCCTTCAGTTTTAACTTATTTGATGAAAAAAGAAAATTTATCAGCACAAGAGATGGAAGATTTATTAAATAAAAAATCTGGATTGACAGGTATTTCAGGATTAGCACCAGATTTTAGAGTAATAGAAGAAGAGTCTAATAAAGATAATGAACTTGCTAAAATTGCAATAGAAGAGTTTAATTATTCAATTGCTTCATATATTACTAAATATGCTATGGCAATGGGAGGTCTAGATTATATTATATTTACAGGTGGTATAGGTGAAAATCAAATTAATATTAGAAAAGGTATTTGTGAAAAGTTAGAGTTTATGGGAGTTAAACTTGATTTAGACGAAAATAATGTTAGAGGAGAGGAAAAAATTATTTCTACTAAAGATTCAAGTGCTGTTATTTATTTGATACCAACTAATGAGGAATTAATGATTGCAAAAGAAACTGAAGAATTAGTAAAATAAATTATTGTTAAGTATTTACATTATTAGACAAATTATGGTATAATAATTTTATAACAAAAAGAGAATGAAACATAAAAATAAGGCCTTAGGTCTTATTTTTATAATATCTAAAAGATGAATAAAATTGTGTTTATTAAATATGTTATTAATTTATTAATATAAAATAAAAATTAAGATAAATGGAGATATTGGGAAATAATCTATTCATTTATCAAGATAGGGGGAATAAAAATGGCAAAAATTTTAGAAGATATTTCTAGAACATTTAATGAATTTTTACTATTACCAAATTTAACAGATGAAAGATGTATACCAAGTAAAGTATCATTAAAAACACCACTTGTAAAATTCAAAAAAGGAGAAGAGCCAAAATATTATGCTAATGTACCAATGGTATCAGCAATAATGCAATCAGTTTCAGGAGAAGAAATGGGAATTGCACTTGCTAGAGAAGGAGGAGTAGCATTTATATATGGTTCACAATCAATAGAATCACA
>CAJFQT010000041.1 GCA_904419095.1 uncultured Clostridia bacterium
TTAGCAAAAGCTGGAGTAAATCCAGATACAAGAGTTAAAGATTTGACAGATGAAGAAGAAAATGCAATAAGAAAAATAATTGATGAATCATACAAAGTAGAAGGCGATTTAAGAAGAGAAGTTGCTTTGAACATAAAAAGACTTACAGAGATAGGATGCTATAGAGGATTAAGACATAGAAGAGGACTACCTGTAAGAGGTCAAAGAACAAAGACAAATGCTAGAACAAGAAAAGGTCCTAGAAAATTAGTAAGTAAAAGCAAAAAATAATAATTTTCCAAAACAAGGAGGGAATAGTTAAAAATGGCTAACAAGAATACAACTAGAAAACCAGTAGCTAGAAGAAATAGAAAAAACATTGAAAAAGGTCAAGCTCATATACATTCTAGTTTTAATAATACAATTGTTACAATTACAGATACACAAGGAAATGCAATTTCATGGGGAAGTGCAGGAGGATTAGGATTTAAAGGATCTAGAAAAAGCACACCATTTGTTGCAGGTCAAGTTGCTGAAACAGCTGCAAAAGCTGCAATGGAACATGGTTTAAAAACAGTTGAAGTGTTTGTTAAAGGACCAGGTTCAGGAAGAGAAGCTGCTATTCGTGCACTTCAAACAGCAGGACTAGAAATTAGTGCTATCAAAGATGTAACACCAATACCACACAATGGATGTAGACCACCTAAAAGAAGAAGAGTGTAATTTAATAAATAAGTGGGCCTAAAAAGCAAGATATGCCCAAAAATCAAATTGAACAGGGGACAGACTAAAATAAGATTAATTGTATATTTGCAATGAAAGTAATTGGATTTTTAGCGAAAAAACAAAAAGATAAGTGTGTCGCCTGATATATCGAGAAAGGAGAAATAAAATGGCTAGATATAAAGACGAGCAATGTCGTATTTGCCGTAGAGAAGGTCAAAAATTGTTCTTAAAAGGTTCAAGATGTTATTCTGACAAATGTAGTATTGCAAGAAGAAATTATGCGCCAGGACAACATGGACAAAAAAGAGCAAAATTATCAGAATATGGTACACAATTAAGAGAAAAACAAAAAACAAAATCATATTATGGAGTTGGAGAAAAACAATTTAGAAAATATTTTGAAATGGCTTCTAATATTAAAGGTGTAACAGGTGAAAACTTATTACAAATATTAGAAAGTAGATTAGATAATGTTGTTTATAGATTAGGATTTGGAGCATCAAGAGCACAAGCAAGACAATTTGTTAATCATGGACAATTTGAAGTAAATGGTAAAAAAGTAGATATACCATCATATTTAGTAAAACCAGGAGATGTTATCACAGTTAAAGAAAATAAAAAAGATAACTCTACACTAAAATTAAATATAGAAGAAACAGCATCAAGACCAGTTCCAGCTTGGTTAGAAAAAGATTCTGAAAATGTAAGCGGTAAAGTATTAAGATTAGCTGCTAGAGAAGATATCGATTTACCAATCGAAGAACATTTAATAGTAGAGCTTTACTCAAAATAATAGTATTTAAAAGTAAGTGTAAAGGTTTTATCAAAACTTTAAAATTTTACTTAAAAAAGCCTATAGAGTTTTAAAAAGATTGAGGGAAAATCTCTCAAATTAGGAGGTAAAAATGATAGAATTTGAAAAGCCAAATATTGAATGTTTAGAGGTTGACGAAGAAAATAATTACGCAAAATTTGTTTGTGAACCATTAGAAAGAGGTTATGGTGTCACAATAGGAAATTCATTGAGGAGAATATTACTTTCATCACTTCCAGGATGTGCAATTACAAGTGTTAAAATTGATGGAGTATTACATGAATTTTCTACAATTCCAAATGTTGTAGAAGATGTTCCAGAAATTATTGTTAATTTAAAAAATGTAAGATTAAAATCAGAAGACAATGAAGAAAAAATGTTAAGAATTGATTTTAAAGGAGAAGGAGAAGTTACAGCAGCTGATATTATCACAGATGGTACAGTTGAGGTCTTAAATCCTGATTTACATATAGCAACAGTTTCTGAAGGTGGAACTTTAAGAATGGAAATGACAGCTGATAAAGGAAGAGGATATAATTCAGCTGAGAAAAATAAAAAACCAGACCAAGATATTTCAGTATTACCTATAGATTCAATATATACACCTGTTAAGAAAGTAAATTATCAAGTTGAAAATACAAGAGTTGGACAAATGGTAGACTATGATAAACTTATAATTGAAGTTTGGACAGATGGAAGCTTAAAAGCTCATGAAGCTTTAAGTTTAGCTGCAAAAGTAATGACAGGTCATTTAGAATTATTTATAGACTTATCAGAAGCAGCAAAAAATACACAAGTAATGATAGAAAAAGAAGAATCAAAGAAAGAGAAAGTTCTTGAAATGTCAATTGAAGAGCTAGAATTATCTGTAAGATCATTCAATTGTTTAAAGAGAGCTGGAATTGCTACTGTTGAAGATTTAACAAATAAATCAGAAACAGATATGATGAAGGTAAGAAATTTAGGTAAAAAATCTTTTGATGAAGTAACAGCTAAATTACATTCATTAGGCTTAGACTTTGCACAAGAAGATGAATAAGTAAAATAATATATAAGATAGAGAATGATTAACTAAAAAAGGAAGGTGAAAAAAATTGGCTACAAATAGAAAGCTAGGAAGAACTACTGATATCAGAAAAGCAATGCTTAAATCTTTAACAACAGATTTATTAGTATATGGTAAAGTTGAAACAACATTAGCTAGAGCAAAAGAAGTTAAATCAATAGTTGACAGTTTAATAGCATTAGCTATAAAAGAAAAAGATAATTTTGAAGAAGTAGAAGTAAAAGTAACAACTGCAAAATTAGATTCAAAAGGACATAAAGAAACAGAATTAGTAAAAAGCAAAAATGGTAAAGAATATTTAAAAGTTGTTAAAGAAACAAGAATGGAAAAAAGGCAAAAAGATATGCCAACAAGATTAAATGCAAGAAGAAAAATGATTAGAAAATTAAACAAAGTGAAAGATGCAGATGGTAAAAATATCGATGTACCTTCAATGCTATTCAATGAGATAGCACCAAAATATGCTGGTAAAAATGTAGGTGGATTTACAAGAATAATAAAAGCAGGTCCAAGAAGAGGAGACGGAGCTGAAGTTGCAATTTTACAATTAGTTTAATATTTAATTTTTAGAAAGACACATTTATTGTTCAAAAGATAAAATGAACTTCAAATGTGTCTCTAATTATGTATTTTTTAGATACAATAGGGGATAAAAACTTATTAAATAGAAAGGATATATTTTATGATTAAGGCAAACAACAGCTATTTGATATTTGATATACCTTGTGATGAATATGGTAAACCTTTAGGAAAAGTAACTAATGGTGAAATTTATAGAAAATATTTACAAAAATTATTTCAGATATACCTAAAGTATGATGAATTGGCTTTGATAGAAGAAGAAAAAAGAATAAAGATGAATCAACTAAGGGCAAAAGGCATAAGAAACGAAGAAAAAATAAATAAAATAATAGAAGCTTATAAAAGAAGTGAAGAAATGAAAACTAAGCGACAAAAATTAAGGGAAAAGGATAATAAATTTTTGTCACAAGTTTGTATTAATAAATCAATTAAAGAAGCTATTAGATTACTAGAAGGACTTATAAATAATCATCAATTTTTACATGAAAATAATAACTTTAAAGAGGTTTTTGATTTTTATCAAATAGCTTTTAATTCAATTAATTCAAAAGAGAAGAGAAAGCAATATGATGAAAAGCTTGAAGAAGAAAGAAATATCGAGTTTATGAAATTTGCAGAGAAAAATAAGGCAAATTTACGACAAAAAGAAGTTGTTGACGAAAATATATTATATTTGGGGATTCATAGAGATTTATCTCTACCTAAAAATTCATATGATTTGTTATATAAAAATGATGATTGTATATTGTTAATAAATGACAGATTTTTTGTAACTGAAGCTATTCAAAAAGAAAGATTGTCTGATATAAAATCAAGTGCAGTTTTAAAAAGAAAAGAATTAATTGAATATGCTCTATTATTGAAACAAGACAAAGCATGGCGAAATTATACATTTATTTCTGGGAAACAATCTGAAACTATATTTAAAAGTGATAGAAAAGAAACAAAAAAAGATGAGTATTTTAGAATATTGGTAACAGCATTGAAAAATAAAATATTAAAAGAAAGACCTATGATTGGTTCTTTTAGATCTAAAGGAGAAGGACAATTCGAAGAATTAGATGATATGAATTTATTTGAAAAAGTTGCAGAATATAATAATCAAAAAAATAATATTAAAGGAGAATTAGATAAATGGGCAAGGTAAGTTGGAAATCAGGAACATTTATATACCCAATACCAGCTGTAATGGTAAGCTGTGGAGATATGGAAAAGTCTAATATTATTACTGTTGCTTGGACAGGTATTTTAAATACAAATCCTGCTACAGTATATATTTCTGTTAGACCAACTAGATATTCATATAATATAATAAAAGAGACAAAAGAATTTGCAATTAATTTAACAACTACCAAACTTGCAAGGGCAACAGATTGGTGTGGTGTTAAGACAGGTGCAAAGTTTGACAAGTTTAAGGAAATGAATTTGCACAAAGAAAAAGCAAATTTCATAAATTGCCCATTAATAAAAGAAAGTCCAGTTTCAATTGAATGTAAGGTTAAAGAAATAAAGAATTTAGGAAGTCATCATATGTTTATTGCAGATGTATTATCTATAGATGCTGATGATAAATATATAGATGAAAATGGAGCATTTGATATATCAAAATGTGACCTTATTGCATATGCAAACGGAGGATATTATTCACTAGGAAAAAAAGTTGGGAAATTTGGCTATTCTGTACAAAAAAAGAAGAGAAGAAATTCCTCAAAATCCCTTGACAGAAAGCGAAAAAAATGATAGAATATTCAAGCATATGGTTATTACGGACCAATGCTCACATCGTTAATAAAAAGTAAAGTAATGTATAATACGGAGGTGTTATTTATATGGCAGCAAAAGGACCAAGAGAAAATATCACATTAGAATGTACTGAATGTAAAAACAGAACATATACAACAACAAAAAATAAAAGAAATAATACAGACAGATTAGAATTAAAAAAATATTGTAAATTCTGCAAAAAACATACAGCACACAAAGAAACAAAATAATTTAAGCTATTTTAAGGAGGATATAAAATGGCTAATAAAGATGCAAAAGTTAATAATAAAAAAGTTAAAGAAAATTCTAAGAATAAAAAAAGTTTTTTTAAAGGGTTTAAAGCTGAATTAAAAAAAGTAATTTGGCCAACACCAAAACAATTAGTTAACAATACAGTAGCTGTAATTACAATAGTATTAATAACAGCAATAATTGTATTTGTATTAGATTTAGCATTTGAATCAATGAATAAATATGGAGTAGACAAGCTAAAAGAAGTAATCAGTAATACAAATTCAGTAACAGAAAATGCAACACAAGATAATACAACTTCTGATGATGGAACAGCTTCAGAAAATGAAACTTCAAATACAACTGAAAATCAAACAACTGAAGACAATACAGCATCTAATGAAGAAGGAACTGAAACTAATGCAGAAAATACTCAAACACAAGAAAATGTTGCAGAGTAATTGAAGTCTGAAATGTTATATAAAAGGAGGCTAAAGAAGTGTCTCAAAAGGATTACGATATGAACCCAAGATGGTATGTTGTACATACATATTCAGGTTATGAAAACAAAGTAAAAAAAGACTTGGAAAATACAATTAAAAATAGAGAATTAGAAGATTTCTTTTTTGATATCATTGTTCCAATGGAAGAACAGATTGAAATAAAAGATGGAAAAAGAAAAACAAACTTGAAAAAAGTATTTCCAGGTTATGTATTAATAAAAATGATAGTAACAGAAGAAACATGGTATATAGTAAGAAATACTAGAGGAGTTACCGGTTTCGTAGGTTCAGGAACAGATCCGATACCATTGACAGAAGAAGAAATCAGAAATATGGGATTTGACGAAGCTGTAATTAATGTGGATTACGAAGTCAATGAACAAGTACAAATTATGAATGGAGCATTTGAAGGATTTGTAGGAACAGTACAAGAAATTAATAAGGAAAAACATAAGGTAAAAGTTTTAGTATCTATGTTTGGAAGAGAAACGCCAGTTGAATTGGATTTTTCACAAGTCCAAAAAATTAAATAATAATAAGAATAAAAATTTCTACATTTAATAAGGAGGTGCCAATTAAAAATGGCAGAAAAAGAAATTAGTAATATAATAAAATTACAAATAGAAGCAGGAAAGGCAACACCAGCTCCACCAGTAGGACCAGCATTAGGATCAAGTGGTGTTAACATTATGCAATTTGTAAAAGAATTTAATGATAGAACAGCAAATCAACCAGGAATGATAATTCCAGTTGTAATTACAGTATATAAGGATAAATCTTTTGAATTTATAACAAAAGTACCACCGGTTGCTGTTTTAATTAAAAAAGCTATAAAAATAGAAAAAGGTTCAGGAAAACCAAATAAAGACAAAGTAGCAAAAATAACAAAGGAACAAGTAAAAGCAATAGCTGAACAAAAAATGCCAGACTTAAATGCTGCATCATTAGAAACAGCAATGAGTATGGTTGAAGGTACTGCAAGATCTATGGGTGTTGTAGTTACTGAATAATTTTAATAAACTTAGTTATTTATAATAATAAATAAATATAAAAAATTGGGAGAGTAATGCTCGTTAATACCAAAGGAGGTAAAGAAAATGAAAAAATTATCAAAGAAGTATGCTGAAAGCTTAAAATTAGTTGATAGAAATAAACAATATGATATCAAAGAAGCTTTAGAATTACTTGAAAAAATGCCAAAAGCAAATTTTGACGAAACAGTTGAATTACATGTAAAATTAGGAGTAGATTCTAAACATGCTGATCAACAAGTAAGAGGTACAGTAGTACTTCCAAACGGAACAGGAAAAACACAAAAGGTTTTAGTTTTTGCTAAAGGACCAAAAGCAGAAGAAGCAGAAAAAGCAGGAGCTGATTTTGTTGGAGCAGAAGAATTAATTCCAAAAATTCAAAATGAAAACTGGTTTGATTATGATGTAGTAGTTGCAACACCAGATATGATGGGTGTAGTAGGAAGATTAGGAAAGGTTTTAGGACCAAAAGGTTTAATGCCAAACCCAAAATCAGGAACAGTTACAATGGATGTAACAAAAGCAATAAATGAAATCAAATCAGGTAAAGTGGAGTATAGATTAGATAAAACTAATATTATACACTTAGGATTTGGAAAAACATCATTTGGTGCTGAAAAATTGGCAGAAAACTATGATACAATAATGAATGCTATTATAAAAGCCAAACCAGCAGCAGCTAAAGGTCAATATATAAAAAGTGTAGCAATAGCTAAAACAATGGGACCAAGTATATTAATAGACCAAAAATAGTGTGAGTCGTTTAATATTGAATATAAAATATTAACTGATAAAAATACATTAGATTTTATTAGGAAATTATATTTTATATCATTAAAATAATAGAATAATACACCGAAGACAGTAGGCAAGTAAATAAGTCCTACCGAGGTAAGAGATATAAAAGATAAAAGCAATCTTTTACCTTGTGGTGTAAAAAATGTTTTTATCTTTATTATTATATATACAATTTTGGGAGGTGAAAAAATGGCAAGCGAAAAAATTTTAAATCAAAAGAAAGAAGAAGTTACAAAACTTGCAAATGAAATGAAAGAAGCAAAATTAATACTTTTAACAGATTATAGAGGTATTAATGTTGATGATGTAACAAAATTAAGAACAGAACTTAGAAATGCAAATGCTAAATATACAGTAATAAAAAATAATATTACAAGAAGAGCTTTAGCAGAAGCAGGAATTGAAGGGCTTGAAAATGAATTAGAAGGTCCAACAGCTGTAATAATGAGTAATGATGATTATTTAGAACCAGCTAAAGCTATTTATAACTTTACAAAAAATAATGATTATTACAAAATTAAAGGTGGAGTTGTAGAAGGAAAAGTAATGACAGCAGAAGAAATAATTACTTTAGCAAAATTACCTTCAAGAGAACAACTATTATCTATGCTTGCTGGAGCATTACTTGCAAATATTTCAAAATTTGCAGTTGCACTTGATCAAGTTAGAATTCAAAAAGAATCAGGAGCAGAAGCACCAGCTACAGAAGAAGCATAATGAGCTATTTAAATATAGTTTAATGCAAATTTATTATATTAGAATTTGATAAAATTTTATAAAAGAAAAATTATGAAAAATATTTTAGAATTATTAAATTCTATATAAAATGTTGATAGATTAAAATAAAAATAATAAAAATTAGGAGGAATAAAAATGAGTAAAGAAGAAATGATTGAAGAAATCAAAAAAATGACAGTAGTTGAATTATCAGAATTAGTTAAAGCAATTGAAGAAGAATTTGGAGTATCTGCAGTAGCAGCAGCTGCACCAGCAGCAGGAGCTGCAGCAGGTGAAGCAGCAGAAGAGAAATCTTCATTTAATGTTGTATTAAAAGAAGCTGGAGATCAAAAAATAAAAGTAATCAAAGTAGTTAGAGATGCTACAGGATTAGGATTAAAAGAAGCTAAAGATTTAGTTGACGGAGCTCCAAAAACAATAAAAGAAAATGTTTCTAAAGAAGAAGCAGAAGACTTAAAAGCTAAATTCACAGAAGTAGGAGCAGTTATAGAACTTCAATAATCAATAATTTAAAAGAATAGAATATATTTGCTAGTTAATAACAAATATATTCTATTTTATAATTCTCTAATAAATAAATAATTAATTTTAATAGAATATTTTTTAGTATAATAATATTATATTTAGGATTATGAGAGGAAGAGTATAATGCAAAGAATTGGGATAATTTTAGCAATGCAAGAAGAATTTGAAGAAGTAAATAAAATAATGGTTACAAGTGAAGAAAAGTTAATATTAGGAATATCTTTTATAATAGGGAAGATAGAAGGACAAAATTGTGTTATAGCTCAATCAGGAATAGGAAAAGTGAATGCAGCAAGAGTTACACAAATAATGATAGATAATTTTAATTTAAAATGTGTAATAAATTTAGGCTCTGCAGGAGCTTTAGATCCAATGCTTAATATAGGAGATATTGTAATTGGAGATGAATTATCACAACACGATTTTGATATTACAGCTTTTGGACATGCAAAAGGATATATTACTGGCGTAGGTGATAGAGTATATTGTGACGAAAACTTAATTAAAAGATTTCAAAAAGCAATTGACAATTTAGATGATAGAAATTATGAAATAAAAATTGGTGGTATTACATCAGGAGATATATTCTGTACAGAGATTGATATGAAAAATAAGATATATGCTAATTTTGATGCTAAATGTGTTGAAATGGAAGGAGCAGCTATAGCACAAGTATGTTATTTTGATAATATTCCATTTATAGTAATTCGAAGCATTTCAGATTCTCCTAACGGAAATAATGCAATTACATTTGATCAATTTGTACAATTAGCTTCAAAAAGATGTGCAAAAATTTTAAAAGCAGTATTGAAAGATATGACATTAGAAGAAAAAAATTGCTAATGAAAGGAATTATAAGATGTTTGAAATTATTGAAGAAACGATAATTGATAGTGTGAAGATATTGCCATTTTTATTTATAACATACTTAATAATGGAATATATTGAACACAAGATGAATGAAAAGACAAAAACAGCAATAAAAAAATCTGGTAAATTTGGTCCATTGATAGGGGGAATAGTAGGAATTTTTCCTCAATGTGGATTTTCAGTTTCAGCAACAAATTTATATGCAGGTAGAGTAATTACTCTGGGTACTTTAATATCTGTGTATCTAACAACTTCTGATGAAATGTTACCAATACTAATTTCAGAGGCCGTATCACCAAATGTTATTATAAAAATACTTGCAATAAAATTAATTATAGGAATAATTGCTGGATTTGTTATAGATTTTATAATTAGAATTATACATAAAAACAAAAAAGAAAAGTTAGAAGAAGAGAAAGAAATTGAAATAGAACATCTATGTGAAGAAGGACATTGTCATTGTGAAAGTGGAAGCATATTAAAATCAGCTTTAAGTCATACTATAAATATTTTTGTATTTATAATTATTGTAACGTTTATTATAAACATTTTAGTATATTTTATAGGAGAAGAAAATATATCAAATTTATTGCTTGATAGAAAAATATTAGGACCAGTTATTGCAAGCTTAATTGGTTTAATTCCAAACTGTGCAGCTTCTGTTATTATAACAAATATGTATTTAGAAAATGTAATATCAGCTGCAAGCATGATTTCTGGACTATTAACTGGAGCAGGGGTAGGACTTGCAGTATTATTTAAAACTAATAGAAATATAAAAGAAAATTTAAAAATAGTAGGAATACTATATTTCATAGGAGCTATATCTGGGATAATATTAGAAATAATAGGGATTTAGGGACGGTCCTCAAAATCCCTCCTAGAAGGGATTTTGAGGTCCGTCCCTAAATCCCTTATGTTTGTTGTAAATGTTTTATTTACTATAGTATAAAAATATTTTATTTATGCAAGTTAATATAAAAATATAAGCAAAATAAAAAAATCCAATTTTTATAAAACTGGATTTTTTATTTTGGACTTTATTATTTATTCAGAAGATTTTTTTCCTCTTTTAAACGGAACTACAATTGCATCTTCACTGTCAAATAAATATTTTGAATCAGTAGTGTCTGTTTGGATAGGGTTTATTTCATTTCTTTCATCAACAAAGTCTAATTTTTTAGGATTGAATTTTGTCCTTTTTGTGTCATTATCATCTTCAGTTGCCGTTGTAACTCCATCGGAATATTTTCCAAAATCATATACTTTGACTTTATGAGGTTCTTTGTATTTAGATTCTAAGTAGCCTAGTTTACCAGGACCTATTAACAATTTACCTCCAATGTCTTTAATTTTGTATGCACAATCCTTATCACCAATAGCACCTTGTAATTTACCAACACTAAATGTATCAATATATTTCCATTCAACACCACCATGTTTTGAGTCATATTTCATTTTGTCAAAGTCGATTGTGTTGGACATAACCCATTCACGATGTTTTCCAAATTCAACTTGCCACCATTCTAGTTCTTCTTTTACTCCATTTCCAGTAAATACTTTATTTACACAGTTTGAAAGAATTGTTTTTCTATAATTTTCTTTTGAATTAGGTGTATCTAATTGTGCTAAGTTTTGAGCTGAAATTGTTGTGCCTATTTTATATTTTCTATACATTGTAAACATAGCTTCTGTAGCTTTACAAATGAAATCTGCAAAT
>CAJFQT010000042.1 GCA_904419095.1 uncultured Clostridia bacterium
GATTAGTAGCACATGTTGCTAAAAAATATTCTACAACAAATGTTGACCAAGATGACCTAATATCAATAGGAACAATAGGACTAATAAAAGGAATAAATAGTTTTAATTTAGAAAAAGGAAGTAAGCTTAGTACATATGTTTCAAGATGTATAGATAACGAAATTTTAATGCATCTAAGAGCAACAAAAAAATTAAATGCAGAAGTATATTTAAATGAACCAATTGGAAAAGATAAAGACGATAATGTTGTAACATTACAAGAAGTGTTAGAAAATAATGATAGACCAATAGAAGATGAGGTAGATTTAAAGATGAAAATAAAACTCTTATATAAAAAAATAAAAGAAGTATTAAAAGATAGAGAAAAAACAATAATAGAATTAAGATTTGGTCTAGACGGGCATAAACCAAAAACACAACATGAAATTGCAGAAATGATGGGAATTTCCCGTAGTTACGTTTCAAGAATTGAAACAAAAGCAATACATAAGTTATCAAATGAAATTAAGGAGTAAATAGAATATTATATTATATCATATCATCCTTTTTAAATTCTCATCAAAATTAAATAAATATTTGTAACAACTTTTATCATTTTATCATAATGAAATAAAGTTGCTAAAAAATACCATTGAATAGAATATATTAGTAAGATATAATCTATTTAGAGGTGGTGTTATGCAATTATTAAAATCTACTGAACATAAAATTTTGATGAAAGAATTAAAAAAGAGCTATAAATTTTTTATGAAAGAAATTAATTTAGATGAACATAGTAAAGGATATGGACTTATAAGAGATAAATCTGAATTTGCACAAGAAATTGCCAGCATTGCATCAGTAGGGTATGGGCTAGCAGCACTAGTCATAGGAGTCCAGCATAACTGGATAAGATATGAAGAGGCATTTAAAAGAGCAAGTAAAACATTAGATACATTTTTAAAAAATGTAGAAGGAACAAATGGATTTTTCTATCATTTTATAAATATGAAAACAGGGAAAAGAGAATGGAATAGTGAATTATCAATAATTGACACAGGAATATTTATTTGTGGAGCAATAACAGCAGGAGAATATTTTGGAAAAGAAATAAAAGAAAAAGCAGAAATATTATATAAAAAAATAAATTGGGAATGGTATAGAAATACTGACAACAATTATTTTTATATGGGATATATTCCAGAAAAAGGATTTTGGGGAGCATGGGACATGTATGCAGAACAACTGATGTTATATGTATTAGGAGTTTCGTCTCCCACATTTCCAATTGATGAGAGCATGTATGATGCTTTTTTAAAGAAAAGGAAAGATTATAAAAAAATAAAAGACATAATATATACTTACTGTGGCACATTATTTACATATCAATTTTCGCATGCATGGATAGACTTTAGAGGAAAGAAAGATTTAAATGGAATTGATTGGTATGAAAATTCAGTAAAAGCAACAAAAGCAAACAGACAATATTGTATAGACAATCAAGAAAAATACAAAACATATAATAAAAATTCATGGGGGTTAACCGCTTGTGTAGGACCAAAAGGATATTCAGGAGGATATGGAGCAGAACCATGTGAAGCAAATTTAGGCATAGAAAATGATGGAACAGTAGCACCAGCAGGAGCAATAGGATCTATTGTATTCACACCAGAAGAAACATTAAATACAATAAAATATTATTATAAAAAATTTCCAAAATTGTGGGGAAAATATGGATTTAAAGATGGTTTCAATATAGAAGGAACTAAACCTTGGTTTTCAAAAGAATATATTGGTATAGATAAAGGAATTGAAATAGTTATGATAGAAAACTATTTAAATGGAACTATATGGAAATATTTTATGAAAAATAAATATGTCATAGACGGTTTAAATAGATTAGGAATAACAAAAGAAAAAAGAGAAAAAGAAACATTAATAACTAAGAATTAATGAAAAAAACATTAATATAGAGGAATGGATGTTTTAAACCTTTATATGCCCTTAAAAAAAAAGAAACATAAAAGTAATCATACACATAATATAAAAATAATTAAAAAACATTCATTATTAAATATACATAAATCAAAAATAATAGCCAATAGAAATATAAACATAATTTCTATTGGCTATTAATATTTTTACACATTACAAAAACTAAAAAATAAATAATTTAAAAAATAAAATCCAAATTAATTAAATTAAGTAACAATATTCAAAACAATTATAAAAAGTGCATATATAATTGACTTTACACAAATACTTAAAGTTTTATGAAATATTTTATTTATTTTTACTAATCTATCATCTTTTTTTATTACTAATGAATTTATATTAGTTGGTGAGTATGTAATATTATATCTTTGCATTTTCATCAACTCCTTTGTAGTTTGTTGATTCTACTTTAGTATCTATAATATAATTTTAACCTAAAAATTGGAAAAAGTCAATAAAAATGAAATGAAAATGTAATATACTTGTAACACAACTGTAATGTTAAAAAGAAAAAGATATTCTTTAATAGTCTAGGAAAGCATTCTGTCACAATCCAGTCGACCATAAAAGTAAGACGTTCAAAAGATTGTTTAATATATTTTTAAATGTTTTCATACTTACTTAATTTCAGAAAGAATATGAAATTTGAAACAATAAGAAAAATTACTTGTAAAAAACGACATCTTGGTGTAAAATACACATATATTGTGAATAATAAACTAGGAGGAAAAAGAAACAATGAGATTTGTAACAGATGAGAAATCAAAGGAAGAATATAAAAAATTTTTAGAAAGCAATGAAAGATGCAATTTTCAACAATCACTAGAATGGGCAGAAGTAAAAAAACCATATTGGAAACCAGAAGTAATATTAGCAGAAGATGACGACAAAAATATAATTGGTTCACTATGTGTATGGATTCGTAAAATGCCAATATTTGGAAACATAATGTATGCATCTAGAGGTCCAGTATGTGATGTACACGACTTAGGAGTATTAAAGCAACTAACAGATGGAGCAAAAGAACTTGCAAAAAAATATAAAGCAATAGTATTAAGAATAGAGCCAGATGTAGAAAGTGACGATAAAGAATTCAGAAAATATGTAACAGAACTAGGCTATAAAATAAAAGATGACGCAAAAGACTTCATGGACGAAATTCAACCAAGATATGTATTTCGTTTAGACATCAAAGGAAAAACAGAAGAAGAAGTAATGGCAGGATTCCACCAAAAATGGAGATACAATATCCGTTTAGCAGGAAGAAAAGGTGTAACTGTAAAAGAAGGAACAAGAGAAGACCTAAAAACATTCCATAAAATAATGGTAGAAACAGGAGCAAGAGATGGATTCATAATAAGACCATTAGAATACTTTGAAAAAATGTATGACAATCTAGCACCAGAACATATGAAACTATTACTAGCATACTATGAAGGAAAAGCAATATCAGGAGTTATACCAATATTCTATGGAAACAAAACATGGTACTTATATGGCGCAAGCAGTAACGAACACAGAAATCTAATGCCAAATTATCTTTTACAATGGGAAATGATAAAAATGGCAATAGCAAGACATGATGATATATATGACTTCAGAGGAGTATCAGGAGTAGTAGACGAATCACATCCACAATATGGATTATATAGATTCAAAAAAGGATTCGGAGGAAAATTCACAGAATTTTTAGGAGAAATTTACATTCCATACAAACCATTAAAATATAAACTATATAAATTCTCAGAAAAAATGTTCCGAAAAATAAGACAATTAAAAATAGGAAAAAAAGGGAATTAGGGACGGTCCTTAAAATCCCTCCTAGAAGGGATTCAGGGGACGGACCTTCAAATTTGTAAATGAAGGAAAGTAAAAAAATCCTTAATTTTCTCAAAATAGACTGAAAATATATAGGAGAAACCTAAGTATGAAAAAAGTAATAATAAAAAAAGAAGATTTAATACAAAACATTGAAAAAATAAAAAAACATGCAGAAAAAAATGGAAAAGATGATAATGGAAACTACACAAAAATAATAGCAGTAGTAAAAGGAAATGGATATGGATTAGACATTATTGAATTCACGAAATTTTTAATAGATCAAGGAATTGATTTTTTTGCTGTTGCAACAATTGAAGAAGCAAAAAAAATTAGACAAGCTGGGATAAAAAACAATCTTCTTATGCTATCTTCTAGCTGTATCAAAGAAGATGTAAAATGGCTTATTGAAAATAACGTAATATTGACAATAGGTTCAGAAAAAGATGTAGAAATAGCAAATGAACTTGGAAAAAAATTAGAAAAAAAAGTTAGAGTTCATCTAAAGATAGATACAGGATTTGGAAGATATGGTTTTATTTATTCAGAAAGAGAAAAAATGATAGAAACGTTAAAAAATGCTGAAAATTTAAAGATAGAAGGAACATTTACTCATTTTTCAATAGCATTTTTTGATGATAAATACACAAAGCTTCAATTTAAAAGATTTATAGACTGTATAGGAGTTTTAAAAATGAATAATATAAATACAGGAATGTTACATGTATGTAACTCATCTGCATTTATAAAATTTCCATCAATGCATTTAAATGCAGTTAGAGTTGGTTCAGCCTTTTTAGGAAGACTATCAATACCAAACACATTAGGACTTAAAAAAATAGGATACCTAGAATCAGAAGTATCAGAAATAAAAAAATTGCCCAAAAATTTTAATGTTGGATATTCAAATACATACAAAACAAAAAAAGAAACAGATATAGCAATAATTCCTTGTGGATATATGGACGGAATAAATATGCAAATAGGAAGAGACACCTTTAGACCTATAGATAAATTACGATATATTGTAAGAGATATAAAAGATAGTTTGAAAAAACAAAAATTAACAGTTGAAATAAATAATCAAATATGTACAGTACTTGGAAGAGTGGGCACATATCATGTAATTGCAGACATAACAGGAAAAAATATAACACCAGGAAATAAAGCTATATTTAATATATATCCTGGTTATGTAGATAGCAGTATAAGGAGGGAATATCAATAGATGGATGAAAAAGATATTGATAAAAAAGGCATAGAAAAAGATAAAACAACCAAAAATAAATTCAATAAAGGATTTTTTAAAAAATTATATTATTCAATAATAAAAATAGAAAAATATCCAGAAATGGCAACTGAAGGATTACCAAAAGCAATTATATACTTAGTTAAACTTATTGCAATTTTTGCTGTAATTTCTTGTTTAGGAACAATATATCAGTTAAGTAATTTATTAAAAGATGGAGTGAATTACTTAAGTGAAAGTTTCCCAGACTTTTCATATCAAGATGGAACTTTGCAAGTTCAAAGTGATGAAGTGCTAATATATGAAGAAATACCACAATTTGGAAAAGTAATAGTAGATACTAAAGAAGAAAATGAAGAAAAGATAAATGAATATATAACTCAAATCACAGATGCAGGAGACGGAGCAATAATACTAAAAGATAAAATTATAATAAAAACACAATCAGTAATGGGAACAGCAAATTATAACTATGCAGAATTATTTGGACAAATGGGACTTAATTCATTTAATAAACAAGATGTAATCAATTATATAAACAGTTCTCAAATTATGAGTCTATATGTAAACGTATTTATAATGATATTTATATACACATTTGTAATATATTTCTTCAATATCTTAACATATATAATATTTATAAGTTTATTTGGATGTATTGCAAATTTACTAACAAAATTACGCATGAGATATGTAGCTATTTTCAATATGGCAGTATATTCAGTCACATTGTCAACAATACTATATATGATTTATGTAGGAGTTAATATATTTGTACCATATACAATTAAATATTTTGAACCTATGTATATATCAGTAGCTACAATTTATCTAATTGCTGCAATCTTTATATTAAAGTCAGAGACAATAAAAAAACAAATGGAAATAATTAAAATACAAGAGATACAAAAACAAGTAAGACAGGATTTAGAAAATGAAAAAGAACCTGACAGAGAAGAAAAAGAAAAAAATAAAGATACAGGAGACAAAGATAAAGAAGATAAAGAAAAAGAAGAACAAAAAGAAAATAATGAGAAAAAGAAAAGAAAAAAAGAAGAAGGACAAGAAGGAGAACTTGCATAAAATAAAATTAACTCATTGGAATCTATAAAAAATAAAAGGTAAACAGCGTAACACTACAAATTTTTAGGTAATTATTGAAATTTGAGCTTTAAGAAAGGAAGATATTAAAATGAAAGAAAACAGCAATCATAAAAACAAAGAAAAAAAGAATAATAAACTATGGTTAGGTGTATTAATCTTAGTTGTATTATTAATAATAATCACTGTTTTAGCAGTCTTTTTGACAAAAAATAAAGATGAAAAAGATGAAAATACACTAGCATATACAGAACTTATAAAAGAAATATCTGCAGGAAATATTGAAAAAGTAGAAATGACAACAGGAAGCACAACGGTAAAAGTAAAAATTAAAAATCAAGAAGAAGAAAAAACAGCAATTGTACCAAATACAGAATCATTCATAGAATTAATACAAACAAAAGTAGCTGAAGGAAATGAAATAGAGCTAATTCAAAAACCAAGAAGCATATTAGTACAAATACCTACAATATTACTTAATTTATTACCAACAATAATAATGCTTGCATTATTTATAATGATATTCAAACTACAAGGGTTAGGAGAAAAAGGAAAAGTATATGATGAAACAGAAAGAAAAACAAAAGTAACATTCAAAGATGTAGCAGGATTAGAAGAAGAAAAAGCAGAAATGGTAGAAATAGTAGATTTTCTAAAAAAACCAGAAAAGTATACAAGAATGGGAGCAAAAATCCCAAGAGGAGTATTACTATATGGTAAACCAGGAACAGGAAAAACATTAATAGCAAAAGCAATAGCAGGAGAAGCAAACGTACCATTTATATCAATGAGTGGATCAGAATTCATAGAGATGTTTGCTGGACTTGGAGCATCACGTGTTAGAAAACTATTTGAAAAAGCAAGAAGATTAGCACCTTGTATAGTATTTATAGATGAGATAGATGCAATAGGATCAAGAAGAACATCAAATAGTGGAGCTGAATCAGAAAATAACCAAACTTTAAACCAATTGTTAGTAGAAATGGATGGATTTAGCTCAGAAGAAACAATAATTGTACTAGCAGCAACAAATAGACCAGAAATGTTAGACAAAGCATTACTAAGACCAGGAAGATTTGATAGACAAATAACAATCCCTTCACCAGACTTAAAGGGAAGACTAGAAATTTTAAAAATACACAGTAAAGAAAAGAAATTATCTAGTGAAGTAAATCTAGAAAGCATAGCAGAAGATACAGCAGGATTTACAGGAGCAGAACTAGCAAACATCTTAAATGAAGCAGCAATAATAGCAACAAAGAACAATCATGAAGAAATAGAAAATGATGATATAGAAGAAGCGGTAAAAAAAGTGACAGTAGGACTAGAAAAGAAAGAAAGAGTAATATCAGACAAAGACAAAAGACTAACAGCATATCACGAAGCAGGACATGCAGTAGTAAGCAGATATTTGCCAACACAATCAAATGTAAAAGAAGTATCAATAATTCCAAGAGGAGTTGCTGGTGGATACACAATGTATAAAACTGACGAAGACAAATACTATATCTCAAAAACAGAAATGAAAGAAAAACTAATAGCATTACTTGGAGGAAGAGCAGCAGAAAAGTTAGTATTAGACGACATATCAACAGGAGCAAGTAATGACATAGAAGTAGCAACAAAAATAGCAAGAGACATGGTAACAAAATACGGAATGAGTGATAAGTTAGGACCAATAGACTTCCAAGGAAAAGAACCATATGAAATGCAAATGTTTGGAGAAGATATTGGAGATAGAATAGGTCTAGAAGTAAAAGCGCTAATTGACGAAGCATACACAAAAGCACAACAAATGCTTATAGAGCATAGAGATAAATTAGATTTAATTGCAGAAACATTACTTAAACAAGAAAAAGTAAATGAAAAAGAGTTTGAAGAATTTTTTAGAAATTAAGAGATATATTCAGTAAATTAGAGTTAAAAAACATTTATTTATAAGACAGATAAGAGGCAGATTTTTCGAAATCTACCCCTTATTTTTATCTAACATAAGTAAACAATATTGCAAACTATAACACACTAACATTAGAACGCTCCTTAAACCTAAACTATAAAGAAATTTATAAAATTTATTTATAGTTCAAAAATAGCTTCAGCATAAATTTTTGTCGCTAAAATCAAATTATCAATTGAAATAAATTCATCAGTTTGATGACACATATCTTTTTGACCAGGAACATTAGCACCAAAAGAAACACAATTTGGAAAAGCTCTAGCATATGTTGCACCACCAATTGCAATAGGTCCAAAATTTGAATTAGTTTTATTATTAAAAATTTCACAAAGTGTAGTAACAAGTTTAGAATCTTTTGAAACATATAATGGAGCTTTTTCACCAATAAAATTACACTCAATAGGCTCATATATTTTTTCTAGAAATATATCTTTAATTTCACTAATTGCAGTGTTTATAGGAATTCTCAAATTCATACCAATTTTCAATAAGTTATTTTCAAGAGAAACTCTTCCAACATTTAATGTTAAAGCTCCAGATTCATCGCTAAAATTAATACCAAGCTTATAACCATCATATCCTGTTCCAATATAAGTATTAAAAAATTCAAACAAAGGAATTGATAAATTATATTTATTAAAAATATAATTCAAAGTAACAATTAACCTAGAGACAGAATTTACACCTAAATCAGGATGAGCAGAATGAGCTTGAACACCATAAGATGTTAGTTTTAAAGTATAATCATCAAATTTTTGAATATCAATTTTAAATTTATTTTCATTTATAAATTTTTCTAACAAAGAAATAACCTCATTAATATCTATAGAATTTACAGACAAAACACAAGATGAAATTTTAGGAACAACATTTAAAGGATTATTATTACAATCAATAGATTTTAATATAAGATTTGCATTAGAATCAGGAGTATATGTCATTTGCAATATTGGAGACAAAATACCTTTTTCTGCATATATACAAGGAAAATTAGCATCTGGACTAAAACCAATACTTGGAATCTCTTCATGTGTTTTATAATATTCAATACATTTCCAATTATTTTCTTCATTTAAACCAAGTATTAAACGAACCCTTTTATTTAATTTTATCTTATGACTTTCACAATAATCTTTAACAACTTTCATAGCATATAAACTTGCAATAACAGGACCTTTATCATCAATTGCACCCCTACCATATATTTTACCATCTGCAATAGTAGCTGAAAAAGGAGGATAAGTCCAGTTTTCTCCTTCTGGAACAACATCTAAATGACCAATTATTCCAAGTAATTTATCACCTTCTCCAAATTCAATATATCCACAATATCCGTCTACATTTTTTGTCCTAAATCCAAGGCTTTGACCTAATTCAAGCATTTTTTCTAAAGCTTCATTAGCAGATTTACCAAAAGGCATACTTACTTCTGGCATTTGATTAACACTAGGAACTTTAATTAATTCTTGCAAAGAATTTATTATCTCATTTTCTTGATTTTCAATTATATTATCAAACATAAATATCACTCCTCTTTATATGTATAGATTATATTATATTTTACTAATACATACAATAAATATTCTGAATAATTAAAATTATTAAAAATCTTAATTACAAAAAAATTATAAAACCTGAATAAATATATAGCATTTCTACAAAATATATGATATATATTTTATAGAAAACTAAAGAAAGGAATTATAAAAATGAAAATTCAGAATAAAACTATAGACGAATTAAAAGAAATCGCAAAAAAAATTAGACTAGGAATAATAGATGCTGTATACTATGGGAAATCAGGACATCCAGGAGGATCATTATCAATTGCAGACATAATGACTGTATTATATTTCGATGAAATGAATATAGATAGCGAAAAACCTGATTGGGAAGAAAGAGACAGGTTAGTTTTATCAAAAGGACACTGTTCACCAGCACTATATTCAGCACTAGCATATAGAGGCTTCTTTCCAATAGAAGACCTAAAAACATTTAGAAATATAAACAGTTACTTGCAAGGACATCCAGATAGAAAGCACATCCCAGGAGTTGACATGACAACAGGTTCATTAGGACAAGGACTATCAGCTGCAAATGGAATGGCGATTGCAGGGAAGATAGAAAATAAAAATTACAGAGTATATTGCATCTTAGGCGATGGAGAACTAGAAGAAGGTCAGATATGGGAAGCTGCAATGTCTGCAAACAAATATAAACTAGATAATTTATGTGTAATTATTGATAACAATAATTTACAAATAGATGGAACAATAGATGAAGTAATGAGCTCAAAACCAATAGACGAAAAATTTAGAAGTTTTGGATTTGAAATAATAAAAATTGATGGACACAATTTAGAAGAAATAAAAAGTGCTTTTGAAGTAGCAAGAAATATAAAAAATAAGCCAGTATGTATAATAGCAAATACAATAAAAGGAAAAGGAGTAAGTTACATGGAAAACAAGCCAGAATGGCATGGAAAAGCTCCAAATGATGAAGAATATAAACAAGCAGTAGAAGACATTAAAAAAATGAACTAAAAACTAAAAAAGATTTTAGAAAAAGCTCTAAAATCTCCACAAAAGTTATATAAATTATAGCACATTTTAATAAAAAAAACAAACACAAAAAACAAAAATAAAATAAGATAAATGAATAAAAAAAGAGATAAAATTATATAATACTATTAAAACAATTAATTTTAACAAAAATAAAATTTGTAATAAAAAAGCTATTATGCTAAAATAAAAATAACTTCAAAAGAAGTTAATAATTAAATAGATATTAAATTTCCCTGCATAGTGCGTGTAGACAGAATTTTTAGAACCAACACACATAGAAGAGGGGCCAATCTCGAAAATATGGCGTGCATGCTCACCGTTTGAATTGTGAGAAGCCCATGAGTATTTTGGTAGGCACCCACCTGTTTTTAGGAACAGGTCCTTAAAAATTCAGACATCTTACGGCTAAGGCGGGGTTTTTTTAATTTTTGGAAATGGGAACATTGGGGACACGCCAAATCGTTCCTTTTTTATTATCATATAGATAATCTAAAAATTGGGAACGATTTGACGTGTCCCCAATGTTCCCAAAGTTTATTGCT